>NZ_DGMH01000024.1:5519-64979 GCF_002388305.1 Sulfitobacter sp. UBA4523 | reverse complement strand
GGGTGCTTTACCGGATCGACGGTGGCATTGATCATATTCTGGTGGACGAAGCGCAGGATACCAGCCCGCGCCAATGGGATGTCATCGAACGGCTGGCCGATGAATTCTACAGCGGCGACGGTGCCCGAGAAGAGGAAGACCGCACGCTGTTTGTCGTGGGCGATAAAAAACAGTCGATCTATTCCTTTCAGGGGGCCGACCCGCGCGAGTTTGATCACAAACAGGATCTGTTCGAACAGAAGATCACCCAAGCGGGTCAGATCTTTCAACGGCGCAGTCTTGAATATTCGTTCCGATCGTCCTCGGCGATCCTGCAACTGGTGGATACAACGCTCGCCCCGCATACGGATGCAGGGTTTCAGGCCGATGCGGCGCATAAGGCGTTCAAATCCGCCCTGCCCGGCCGTGTTGATCTTTGGCCCGTGGTCGAGAAAACCGATGAACCCGATGACCGTGAATGGTCCGATCCTGTCGATCAGAAGTCGGCGCATCACCATACGGTCGTTCTGGCCGACCAGGTCGCGTCGCAGATCAAGGAACTGACCGAGGGCGAACATTATCTGCCCGTCGATACCGATACCCCCGGTGCCTTTGCGCGGCGGCGTATTCGGGCGGGTGACTTTTTGATCCTTGTGCAGCGGCGCAGTGATCTGTTCTCGGAAATCATCCGCGCGTGCAAAACCGCCGGTGTGCCGATTGCGGGCGCGGACCGGCTCAAGGTCGGGGCCGAACTGGCGGTCAAGGATCTGGCGGCGCTGCTGTCCTTCCTTGCCACGCCCGAAGATAGCCTGTCGCTGGCGACGGCGCTGAAATCGCCTCTGTTCGGGTGGACAGAGCAGATGTTGTTCACCCTGTCTCACTACCGCAAGGAAGATCACCTGTGGCAGGCCTTGCGCAGCAGCGATGCCTACCCCGAAACCGTTGCGATCCTCCGAGATTTGCGGGCACAGGTCGATTTCCTGCGGCCCTATGACCTGATCGAACGTATCCTGACCCGCCATGACGGGCGCCGCAAGCTGCTGGCGCGGCTGGGGTCAGAGGCAGAGGACGGTATCAACGCCATGCTCTCGCAGGCGCTATCGTATGAACGCGGCGCGATCCCCAGCCTCACGGGGTTTCTGGTGTGGATGCAGACCGACGACCTTGAAATCAAGCGGCAGATCGACAATGCCTCGGATCAGGTGCGCGTAATGACCGTGCACGGGGCCAAGGGGCTAGAGGCGCCGATCGTGATCCTGCCGGACACGGGCAAACGCCCTTTGGTGATCCGGGACGAGATCATCAAGATCGGTGACACGCCTGTGTGGAAACTGTCCGAAGGGGATATGCCCGCTGCCATGCGCGGCGCGCTGGACGACCGCAAGGCGCGCGAGATGGCCGAACGGCTGCGGCTGCTCTATGTGGCGATGACGCGGGCCGAAAAATGGCTGATCGTGGCCGCGGCGGGGGAGCTGCCCAAGGATGGCAACAGCTGGTATCAGATGGTCGGCGCCGCGATGGGTCAGGCCGGTGCCAAGCCGGTCGGCAGCTCGGGCGGGATGCGGTTTGAACATGGCGACTGGGATGCGCTGCCGGTGATCGAATCCGCCCCCAAAACCCATACCACGCCAGTGTTAGAGCCTGTTTTTAACACAGCCCTTACCGATATCCCACTGCGTGCCAAAACGCTGGCCCCTTCTGATCTGGGCGGCGCCAAGGCCCTGCCCGGTGATGATGGCCAATCGGAAGATGCGGCGAAATCCTACGGCAATCTGGTGCATAAGATGCTGGAAACCCTGCCCATGATGCACAGCGACCGCTGGAACGGCGTGCTGCACACGCTGGCGCAGGGGTATGACGAAACCGTCGCCCAAGCCGCCTTGAGAGAGGCGATCGCGGTCTTGGATACGCCCGAACTGGCACATGTCTTTGGCAAGGACGCCTTGGCAGAGGTACCGATCACCGCGCCCTTGGGCCCCAAACGGCTGCACGGGACAATCGACCGGCTGCTGGTGTCGGATACGGATGTATTGCTGGTGGATTACAAAACCAACCGCGTGGTGCCCGATACGCCTGATCGCTGCCCCGAAGGGCTGTTGCGCCAGATGGGGGCCTATGCCGCCGCGCTGGCGCAGGTGTTTCCCGATCACCGCATCCGCACCGCTATTTTATGGACCCGTACCGCAACGCTGATGGAACTGCCCGACGCGCTGATCACAAACGCCCTATCGCGGGTGCGCGATCTTGACGGGACGCATGGGGCTACATAGGTTCCCACTCTAACCAACCCCGTGCAGGAGCAGCAACATGGCAACCGTCGCAGTCACAGACGCAACATTCGACGCAGAAGTTAAGAATTCCGATATCCCCGTTGTGGTGGATTTCTGGGCTGAGTGGTGCGGCCCCTGTAAGCAGATCGGCCCCGCGCTCGAGGAACTTTCCTCCGAGATGGACGGCAAGGTAAAGATCGTCAAAGTCAACGTTGACGAGAACCCGAACAGCCCAGCCCAGATGGGTGTCCGTGGCATCCCTGCCCTGTTCATCTTCAAGAACGGTGAAGTCGTATCGAACCTGGCCGGCGCCCGCCCCAAGGCCGCGCTGCAAGGCTGGATCGAAGAGTCGATCTAAGCTGCCGCACCCGCAGCAAGCACATTCAATGGCGCGTCAGGCAAAGGCTTGGCGCGCTATTTTTTTGATCCGCTCGAACCGCATGACATTGGCGATAGATCCATGTTCTTGAATCCGGTTCCAGTCGGTCAGGATCTGCACCCGCGTCAGGAAGTGCACCGTGGGATCATCGGGCGGCACCAGCGTGTACCCTTCAAAGAACGCGCCCCAGGCGGCGGGAGGAACGCTATGGCCTTTGGGCAAGGCATCAAGGTCGCCTACCATCTGGGTATAGCTTTGCAGCAGCCGCGCGATGTCATAGCCCACAGGCGACGGTGTGGTCGCTGAAAAATCGAACGCTGCCGTCTCGTCGGGCGCCATCACCAGATTATACCCGTTCAGGTCGCCATGTTTCGCCGCGATCTGGCCTGCGTGCCCTTGGGCCTGCGGCGCGTAGTCCGCGATACGACCCACATAGGCTGCAAAACGTTGCTTGCCGTTGATCCGACGCGCACCGCTTTCAACACGCGCCACCAGACGGTGCAGGTGATTGACCATGAACCGCGGCTGAAACGGATGGGTGCCTTGCAAAGTGGCCCCGTGAAACGCCGCCAGCCAGCCGCCCGCCCGTCGCAGCAAGGGGGCGTGATCCTCTGTCTGGCGGCACAGGTCCAGAAACGTGTCGCCCTTGGCAGAGCGCATCAGATAGGCCTGCTGGCCCGGGTCCGCCGCAAGGATCTGTGGCACGCTAAAGCCGGGCACGCCGTCGAGTGCATCACAGGCCGCCTGATGGGCCGCAAGCATCGCGGTGAACCTGTCGGTATCCCACGGACGGGCCACGTGTTTGAGCACGACAGAGACCCCGTCACGCCCGTCATAGCGCTGCACGATCTGGCGCTGTTTGCTGTCATCCTTGATCCACTCGGCCCCGCAGGTACAGGTTTCAGGCGCAATCCCTGCCTTGGCCGCCAATCCCTCAAATATCTGAAATGCCTGCACTTTCAGGTCGTCTACCGGTGGCATTCAAATCCTTTCGGGACATTAGCCTTGCGAAACAGCGGCGGGGTTTTCATATAGGTTTGAACTATGGAGGCTACATGTCAAAGCAAGAATTCCCCGGCTGGCACGGGACCACCATCATCGGTGTGAAGAAAGACGGCGAAGTCGTGATCGCGGGCGACGGTCAGGTCAGCCTTGGCCAAACCGTGATCAAAGGAACCGCACGGAAGGTGCGCCGGCTCAGCCCTGGCGGGTTTGACGTTGTGGCGGGCTTTGCCGGATCGACTGCCGATGCTTTCACGCTGCTGGAACGGCTTGAAGCCAAGCTTGAAGCCACGCCCGGGCAGTTGGCGCGCGCCAGTGTCGAGCTTGCCAAGGACTGGCGAACCGACAAATACCTGCAAAAGCTCGAAGCGATGCTGATCGTGTCAGACGGGCGCGAGCTGCTGGTGATCACCGGCGCGGGTGACGTGCTGGAGCCTGAACATTCTGTCGCGGCCATCGGGTCGGGCGGGAATTACGCGCTGGCCGCGGCGCGCGGCATGATGGACAGCGACCGCGACGCCGAAACCGTCGCGCGGGATGCGATGAAGATCGCGTCGGACATCTGCGTTTATACCAATGGTAACCTCACGGTGGAGAAAATCACACAATGACCGATCTGACCCCCCGCGAAATCGTCTCTGAACTTGACCGTTTTATCATCGGCCAGAACGACGCCAAACGCGCCGTTGCCGTGGCGCTGCGCAACCGCTGGCGCCGCAAGCAGTTGGGCGATGATCTGCGCGACGAAGTATACCCCAAGAACATCCTGATGATCGGGCCCACCGGCGTGGGCAAGACCGAGATCAGCCGCCGCTTGGCAAAACTGGCGCGGGCCCCTTTTCTCAAGGTCGAGGCGACGAAATTCACCGAAGTCGGCTATGTCGGCCGCGATGTGGAACAGATCATCCGTGATCTGGTAGACAGCGCCATCGTCATGACCCGCGAATATATGCGCGAGGACGTGAAGGTCAGCGCCCATAAGGCCGCCGAAGAACGCGTTGTTGACGCGATTGCGGGCAAGGACGCCCGCGAAGGCACCCGCGATATGTTCCGCAAGAAGCTGAAAGCGGGCGAGCTGGACGATACGATGATCGAGCTTGAAGTCGCCGATACCTCTAGCCCGTTTCCGGCTATGGATATCCCCGGACAACCCGGCGGCGGTATGGGGATGATGAACCTTGGCGATCTTTTCGGCAAAGCCATGGGCGGCCGGACGGTCAAGAAACGTCTGTCAGTCGCCGAAAGCTACGAGGTGCTGATCAGCGAAGAGGCCGACAAGCTGCTGGATGACGAAACCGTCAACCGCGCCGCGATCGAGGCGGTAGAGCAGAACGGCATCGTCTTTCTGGACGAGATCGACAAGGTGTGCGCCCGCTCTGACGCGCGTGGCGGCGATGTCAGCCGTGAAGGCGTGCAGCGCGACCTGCTGCCCCTGATCGAAGGCACTACCGTATCGACCAAACACGGGCCGGTGAAAACGGATCATATCCTGTTTATCGCCTCGGGTGCCTTCCACATTGCCAAGCCGTCCGACCTGTTGCCCGAATTGCAGGGCCGCTTGCCGATCCGCGTCGAGCTGCGCGCGCTGACGGAGGATGATTTCGTTCGCATCCTGACCGAGACCGACAATGCGCTGACGCTGCAATATACCGCGTTGATGGGCACCGAAGAGGTCGAGGTCACATTCACCGACGAAGGTATCAAGGCGCTGGCCAAGATCGCCGCCGATGTGAACCAGTCGATCGAGAATATCGGCGCGCGGCGGCTTTACACCGTGATGGAGCGTGTTTTTGAAGAGCTGTCGTTCAGCGCGCCGGATCGCACCGGCGAAAAGATCACCGTCGACGGCGATTTCGTCGAGAAGAACCTGGGCGAACTGACACGATCCACCGATCTGTCACGCTACGTTCTTTAGGGCTTTTCAATCTGCCATGCGCCTGAGAATGATGGCGCATGGCATACTTCAGATTTATCCGCGCCAATTGGGTGTTCTTGTTGGCGGGTTTCCTGCTGACATTTACCTCGGCCTATGGGCAGACTTATTTCATCTCGCTTTTCGCGGGCGAGATTAAGGGCAGTTTCGGGCTGTCTGACGGTCAATGGGGCGGGATCTATACCCTCGGCACGACGCTCTCGGCGATCACGATGGTCTGGGCGGGTGTGCTGACAGACCGGTTTCGGGTGCGTCGACTGTCATTCTGGGTGATGGTCGCGCTGGCGGGTGCCTGTCTGGCGATGGCCGCCGTGCCGAACTGGATCGTGCTGATCTTTGTTATCTATGCGCTGCGTCTGACCGGGCAGGGGATGATGTCTCAGCTTGGGGCCGTGGCCATGGTGCGCTGGTTCGAAGCCGCACGGGGCAAGGCGCTGTCGCTGTCGTCTATGGGCTTTGCGGCGGGTCAGGCGATTTTGCCTGTCGTCTTCGTCGCCCTTTTCGCAAGCTTTCACTGGCGCAGCCTTTGGGTGCTGGCCGCCGCTTTGGTGCTGATCACCATGCCGGTGATGCTCCTGCTGCTGCGGCAAGAGCGTACGCCGCAATCCATGGCGCAAAGCACGCAATCGGCGGGGATGGACGGGCAGCACTGGACGCGGATGCAGATGATCCGTCACGGGTTGTTCTGGCTGATGATCCCGCTGGTGATCGGTCCTCCGGCGTGGGGGACGGCGCTGTTCTTTCAGCAGGTCCACCTGACAGAGGTGAAGGGCTGGACGCTGGTCAGCTTTGTCGCGCTGATGCCGCTTTATACGGTGACATCCGTGATCGCGACCTTTGTGTCGGGCTGGGCAATCGACCTGTTTGGCGTGACGCGGGTCACGCCGGTGCAAATGCTGCCTTTTGCGCTGTCTTTCGCCGTGCTCGCCTTTGCCGATACGATTGCGATGGCGGGGGTCGGGTTGATGATCTTTGGCGTGGGGCAGGGGATGCAGGCGACGGCGACCTCTGTTTTCTGGGCCGAATTCTATGGCACGCGTTATATCGGGTCGATCAAGGCCGTGGGCGCCGCGCTGATGGTGTTCGGGTCGGCCATCGGGCCGGGGGTGACGGGGCTGTTCATTGATCTGGGGGTTGATTTCCCGCAGCAGATGATCCCGATTGCGATCTACTATGCCGTGGCCGCGATCATGGCGACGGTCGGGGTGTTGCGCTATCGCAAGCGGTTGGTCGCGCCTGCCACGGCCTAACGGTGACGCCGTAGATAGACGTAATAGGCGCCGCCGCCGCCGTGGCTGATATGCGCCTGACTGACCTGAAGCACGGCTGACGACAGCGGCGGCATCGACAGCCATTGCGGCACCTGATGACGCAGCACGCCGTGGCGCACGGGGATCGGGCCGCCTTCGTCCCGCATCTTGCCTTTACCGGTGATCACCAAGACAAGGCGCCGCCCCTTGGCATGCGAGCCCAGAATGAACTTGGTCAGCGCAGGGTGAGCGCGGTCCAGCGTCATACCGTGAAGGTCGATGCGACCCTCGGGGCGCATCTTGCCGCGCTTGAGCTTGCCAAACGCCTTTGAATCCATCTGCACCGGTGCCTGACGCAGCTGATCGGGCAGGGAGGGCATCAGATCATGGGTGTTTCGCCGCGGCTTGGGATCGGGCTTGCCCATGACGACAGAGCTGCGCTTGCGGATTTGCGGCGGTGTTGGCGTGGGGCCGTGGATCGGGGAGGTGCCGTCAATCTCGGCGCGGAACAGCTTGTCAACGTCGAGCTTTTCCGTCCGCTCTGTCACCTTTTTCCAAAGCGACAGATCATCCTTATCCAGACGCTTGCGGCTCATAACAGCGGCTCCGGCAAAAGCGCATAGGCGCGCTGGATCGGCATCAGGACCATCATCCGCCCCGGATCACGCAGCTTGCCCGCGGCACGCCCCGCCTTGTCGCCGGTGCCAAAGAACACATCCGCCCGTTGCGCGCCCTTGATAGCCGACCCGGTATCCTGCGCGATCATCAAGCGGTGCATCGGTTCCTTGCCCTCTTTTTCGATCCAGACAGGGGCGCCGAGCGGTACAAACTTGGGGTCCACTGCAACGGTGCGCAGGGTGGTCACCGACCGGTTCATCGCGCCAAGCGGCCCCTGATCGGCGGGCACCTGATTGACCTCGCGAAAGAACACATAGGACGGGTTGTGATACAGCAGCTCGCGCCCGTCATCAGGGTTACGGCGGACCCAGTTCTTGATCACCTCTGCGCTGACCTGATGCGGGTCATAGACGCCGCGGCGCACCAGTTCGACGCCGATCGACCGGTACGGGTGGCCGTTTGCACCGCGGTAGCCCACGCGCAGATAATTCCCATCGGGCAGCCTGATGCGGCCAGAGCCTTGGATTTGCAAAAAGAAAAGTTCGACCGGGTCGTCAACATAGGCGATCTCAAGGCCGCGGCCCTTCATCACGTCGGTATCCAGAATATCGCGGCGGGTCAGCCACGGGTTGTTCGCCTTCGCCTCTGGCGGCATGGCATAGACCGGATAGCGGTAGCGGTCGGAGGGGTAGAGATCGCCGTCAAGTTCAGGTTCGAAATAGCCCGTGAACATCGCCTCGTTTCCGTCCTCGATCAACACAGGCCGGAACAGAAGTTCAAAGAACTGGCGCGGGTCGGGGTCGGATCTGGCATAGGCGCAGATGTTGCGCCAATCGACATCCTTCATATCACCGCAGGTATTCAGAAACGCGCGCAGGGCGGCGGCGTGGTCGTCGGTTTCCCACCCCTCAAGCTGGTCGAACGACAGGATCGAATAGGACACATCTGTCGCAGAAGCGGGCGGCGCCATCAGGCCCGCCCACAGCAATGCACCCGCACAGGCACGTTTTAACCGTCTGTAGAAACGAGCAGCCAATTTGGATCATCCGAGCCCATGACACGGGCAAACACCCATGTGTCTTTTTGACGATTGACCTCTGTCGTGCTGCCTTCGACGATTTCACCATCGCGGTCTTTCACGACCGACGTCAGCTCGGCCACGAAACGGATCGTCAGCTCTGCCTCGTTGGTGGTCTTGTCCATCGTGGCGTTCTCAAGCTCCATCTCGCGGATGCCGATAAAGTGGCTTTCCACGGTCAGGCCCTGATCTTCACGCGCGGCAACGCCTTCGACAAAGCTTTCGTAGATGTCTTCCGAAAGGAAAGGTTTGATCTCGTCCAGATTACCGTGTTCGTAGCCCATCACGATCATCTCGTAGGCACCGCGGGCACCGCCCAGAAAGTCGCTGACCCCAAAGGAGGGCTCGACACGCTTCATCTCGGCCAGGGCGAGCGCGGTATCGGACCCTTCGGGCGCGTGATCGGTGATATCCAGATCAGGGCCACCTTCGATGACTTCGAACGCGGGGCCGCTGGGGCGTTCGGGTTTCTCGCTGACCTCGGCCGATTTTTCAAAACCGGTGCGTGTGCCAAGCACATTCTTGAGCCGCAGGATCAGGAACACGGCAATAGCGGCCAGTACCAGAAGCTGTATCATGGGCGAATTCATAGGTACCTCGTGCTGAGAAACATGGAAACGTCGGTCTAGTGCCCCTATGTAGGGTGTGAACCGGGCCAAGTCCACTCTGGCCCATAGGAAAGGACGCATGCCATGTGGCTGTTTTTGGCTTTTATTGCCGTACCGTTGATAGAAATAACGTTGTTCATTCAGGTGGGTGGGGCAATTGGCCTCGGCTGGACACTGGCGATTGTTGTTTCTACCGCGATCATCGGCACCTATCTGATGCGCGCACAGGGTGCGCTGGCGCTTGGCCAGATCAAATCGTCCCTGTCCGAAGTCCGTGATCCGACCGAACCGCTGGTGCATGGCGCGATGATCCTGTTTGCCGGCGCGTTGCTGCTGACACCGGGGTTTTTCACCGATGCCTTGGGCTTTGCCCTGCTGATCCCCGGCGTACGCACCGCTGCGTTCAAAGCTGCACGCAGCAAGGTTAACGTGAGCAGCGTCCATATGGGCGGCACCTCGGGGCCACGGCGCCCGCAGCCCCATCGTCCGATGCAAGGGGATGTGATTGATGGCGAATACCACGAGCTGTCGGAACAGGACCGCGGGCCCAAACGCCCCTCTGGCTGGACCGATCACTAACTAAGGGCCACTGACTTCAGGCCATTTGATGCGGACCATTGAGCGCGGCAAGGCGATCTGATAAGCCCGACTAAATGAGTTTATTGTCTTAAGGAGCCTTTAAATGGCTGAAGAAGAAGCAACACAACCGACCCAGGCCGCACAGCCGCAGATGCGCATTCTGGGTCAGTTCATTCGTGATATGTCCTTTGAAAACATCATGGCGCAAAAAGGCGCGCCGACAGATGTACAGCCCGACGTTCAGGTTCAGGTCAATCTGGATGCGAAAAAGCGGTCGGCCGAGAACCAGTATGAATCCGCGATCAAGCTTCAGGTCACGTCAAAAGCCAAAGGCGGCGACGCGACGCTGTTCCTGCTGGAAATCGACTATGTCGGTATCTTCCACGTTGAAAACGTGCCCGAAGACCAGATGCACCCATTCCTGCTGATTGAATGCCCGCGCATGATCTTCCCGTTCCTGCGCCGCGTTGTCAGCGATGTGACCCGCGACGGTGGCTTCCCGCCACTGAACCTCGAAAACATCGACTTTGTCGCGCTGTATCGCAACGAGATCGCGCGCCGTCAGGCCGAGAATACGCAAAAAGCGGACGCCTAAAGCGTCTTCCACACAGCGCTGTCGCCCAGTTTATCGACAAATTCGGTATGGGCGGCGGCCTCTTGCGGGGTAATCCGCGAGGGCAGGGGTGTCGGGCGCGGTTTTGGCGTCCAATCGGGGGTGGTGTCGCCCTCTTTCTTTTCCGGTTTGGTCGACAGGCCGAAGTCCGGTTGCCGCCCGCCGATCAGCTCTAGATAGACATCCGCCAGAATTTCACTGTCAAGCAAAGCACCGTGAAGCGTCCGCGACGTGTTATCGATGCCAAAGCGGCGGCATAGGGCGTCCAGCGACGCGGGCGAGCCCGGAAAGCGTTTGCGCGCGATGGCCAGCGTATCAAGCGCCTGTTCCCACGGGATCTGGGGCAGCCCCATCCATTTCAGTTCCGCGTTCAGAAACTTGATATCGAAGGCGGCGTTGTGGATCACCAGCTTTGAATCACCGATGAAATCCAGAAAATCCTGCCCGATCTGCGCAAACTTGGGTTTGTCGCGCAAAAAGTCGTCGCCCAGCCCGTGCACCTCGAAGGCTTCGGCGGGCATACTGCGTTCGGGGTTGATATATTGGTGATAGGTATTGCCGGTCGCCACGTGACCCATCAGTTCAACCGCACCGATTTCAACGATCCTATCGCCGCTTTCAGGGTCGAATCCGGTGGTTTCCGTATCCAGTACGATCTCACGCATGGGACAGCTTTCCTTTGATATCCTCGATGACAGCCGCCACCTGCGCGCGGGCGTGGGGCAGGGTGTCTGTTTCAATCACATAATCGGCCAAAGCGCATTTTTCATCGTTTGGCATCTGTTTGGCGCGGATGTTTTCGAACTGTTCCAGCGTCATCGTCCCGCGCGCCATCACGCGCTTTTGCTGGATGTCGGCCGAGACCGTGACACATGCCACCGCATCCATGCGTTTGTCACCACCGGTTTCAAAAATCAACGGGATGTCGAGCACGACGATCTTGGCCTTTGTTTCCGCCAGAAAAGCCGCGCGATCTTCGCCGACCAGCGGATGCACAATGCTTTCGATCGTTTTCAATACGGTGGGGTCCGCATCGATCAGGCTTTTGAGCGCGGGCCGCGACACTTCGCCCGCAACGACCGCATCGGGTAGCGTTTCGCGAAAGGCCGCGACGGCAGCCCCCCCCTTGGCATAGAGCCGATGCACGGCGGCGTCTGCGTCCCAGACGGCGCAGCCAAGATCAGCGAACATTTGTGCGGTGGTCGATTTCCCCATACCGATCGACCCGGTCAGACCCAGAAGAAACATCAGCGCAACGCCGCCAGACGTGTTTCATGGTCCACCGTCGGCCGCGCGCCAAACCACCGTTCGAACCCCGGCACTGCCTGATGCAAAAGCATGCCTAAGCCGTCAACAGTGACGCATCCTGCCGCCTCTGCAGTTGCCAGAAGCGTGGTTTTCAACGGCGCATAGACCAGATCCGTGACCACCGTATCGGCGCGCAACCCATCAAGCGGCACGCGCAGCTCGGATTTTCCGATCATCCCCAGCGACGTGGTGTTCACCACGAGGCCGGCGTGGCTGACCATCGTCCCCGCCTGCGACCAGTCGTAGACCGTCACGCGGTTACCAAAGACCGACCGCAACCGTTCGGCCCGCACACGGGTGCGATTGGCAAGCAGGATTTCGGGCACGCCGGCGTCCAATAGCGAAGAGATCACGGCACGCGCGGCGCCGCCGGCACCAAAGACGCAGGCGGGGCCATCACCCGGCATCCAGTTTGGCGCGCCCGCCTTGAGGTTTTCGATAAACCCGTAACCGTCCGTATTATCGCCCTGAATTTTACCGTCTGCGCGGAAGGTGATCGTATTCACGGCCCCAATCATCGCGGCGCGGTCTGTGATGATATCTGCGATCTCGATCACCGCTTCTTTATGGGGGATCGTGACATTGGCCCCGATGAACCCCATTTTCGGCATCGTCTCAAGCACTTGACGGAGGTCTTCGGGTTCGACGTGAAGGGGGATATAGGCCCCTTGCAGCCCAAGCGTTTTCAGCCAGTGCCCGTGGATCTGCGGGGATTTTGAATGGGCAATCGGCGATCCGATCACACCTGCCAGCGGTATTTTAGCCAAGCTCATGCGGATAGATCCCCCCGTAGCGTCAGATAATTCAACAGTTCAAGCAGGGGTAACCCTAGGACATTAAAGTAATCCCCTTCAATGCCGCTGAACAGCCTGACGCCTTCCTCTTCTAGTTTATAGGCACCGACCGCATGTTGGATACTGTCCCAGTTCCGCGCGACATACTCCTCTATATAACTGTCCGACGCATCTCGCATGCGCAGCCGCACCTGACCCACGTGACGCCAGATCGGTTTGCCATCCTCGACGATCACGGCGGCGGATAGCAAGCTATGGCGATCGCCGCGCAGGGATTTCAGATGGGCAATCGCCTCGTCTGGCGTGGCGGGTTTTGACAGCAGCGTCCCGCGATGGTCGAGCACCTGATCACAGCCCATCACCAAGGCGCCCGGGGTCTTGTCGCTGACTTTGCGGGCTTTCATCTCGGCCAGTGTATCGGCGATGTCGCGAGGGGGTGCCTGCTCTGCCAGCAGAGCCATCTTAATCATTTGTTCATCTATTCGCGCCACGCTCACCTCATGGGGGACGCAGGCCTGTTGCAGCAGCTGTGACCGGATCGACGACCCGGAGGCGAGGATGAAACGTTGGGGCATGGGGATAAACCTGTGTGCGACGCTAGGAAGTTCTTAGGGATTTTTCCCCCGAATGGCGAGAGTGCGCGAAAGCGTCGGGAAAACCCCTGCCTGCCAGCGGGAAATTCCAGCTTTATACGGGGCGGCATAAGGATAAATCGCAAACCCCCTGAACGGAGTTAATCCCAAGCTTATCCACAAAGCTACACAGTTTATCCCCTGAAAATTTTTTATTTAAGTATTTGAAAAAGGGTGAATTTATCCGCGCGGCGCCGAGTTATCATCGAGACGGGATTCACAACATGCACAGGTGGATAAATCGAGGTACAAAACAGTAATCCACAGAAAATGATCCCCCTACTTACATCATCATCTTTCTTCTTTTCTTATTTATATTAGTAAGAAGGCACCAACCGGAGTGTGACATGACCGACTTGCTTGCCATCGCCTATCCTTGGGTAAAATCGCTTCATATTATCTCGGTCATTTCGTGGATGGCGGCGCTGTTCTATCTGCCGCGGCTTCTCGTGCATCATACAGAGCAGGTGGGCCAAAGCGGCCAGACCCACGATCTTTTCAAGATGATGGAGTTCAAGCTTGCCACCGTGATCATGCGCCCCGCGATGATCGGCACCTGGATTTTCGGGCTGGCGCTGGTGTTCACACCGGGCATCGTCGACTGGGCCGCTGTGTGGCCCTGGATGAAGGGCGCAAGCGTATTTGCGATGACGGGGTTCCACGGGTGGCTTGTCGGGCGTGTGAAGGCCTTTGCAGCGGGGGAGAACCGGCTGAGCGGTAAACGTTACCGGATCATGAATGAAGTGCCGACGCTGCTGATGATCATCATTGTATTCTCGGTCGTCGTGAAATTCTAAGCTGATTGACGAAACCCGCCATTCTGAGTATGTGTTTCCTGCACCCCGTCCGGGGACCGTATACATCTGCCCATTTTTATGACACGACCCGCCCGCATTCCGGGATCGGAACAGGATATTTCCATGACAACTGAAACACTTAACCTTGCCGATCTAAAGGCGCAGACGCCCAAGAATCTTCTGGCGATGGCCGAAGAGCTTGAGATCGAAAACGCATCGACCATGCGTAAAGGCGAAATGATGTTCCAGATCCTGCGCGAACGTGCGGATGAAGGCTGGGAAATCTCGGGCGATGGTGTGCTGGAAGTGTTGCAGGACGGTTTTGGCTTCCTGCGGTCGCCCGAAGCGAACTATCTGCCGGGCCCCGATGACATTTACGTCTCGCCCGAGATGATCCGCCAGCACTCGCTGCGCACGGGCGACACAATCGAAGGTCTGATCAAAGCGCCGGATGATGCGGAGCGGTATTTCGCGCTGACAGATGTCACCAAGATCAACTTTGAAGAGCCGGAAAAAGCGCGCCACAAGGTGGCCTTTGAAAACCTGACGCCGCTTTACCCTGATGAACGTCTGACGATGGAAGTCGATGATCCGACGATCAAGGACCGGTCCTCGCGTATCATCGATCTGGTATCTCCCATCGGTAAGGGCCAGCGCTGCTTGATCGTGGCGCCGCCACGGACCGGTAAAACGGTTCTGCTGCAAAACATCGCGAATTCGATCGAACAGAACCACCCCGAGTGCTACCTGATCGTTCTGCTGATTGACGAACGCCCCGAAGAAGTCACTGATATGCAGCGTAGTGTCAAAGGAGAGGTTGTTTCTTCGACCTTCGACGAGCCTGCAACGCGCCACGTGGCCGTGTCGGAAATGGTCATCGAAAAGGCGAAACGTCTGGTAGAGCATAAGCGCGACGTTGTGATCTTGCTGGATTCGATCACCCGTCTGGGCCGTGCGTTCAACACGGTTGTGCCGTCGTCGGGTAAGGTTCTGACCGGTGGTGTTGATGCCAACGCGCTGCAGCGCCCCAAACGTTTCTTCGGCGCCGCACGGAACATCGAAGAGGGTGGGTCGCTGACCATTATCGCCACCGCGCTGATCGACACCGGCAGCCGCATGGACGAGGTGATCTTTGAAGAATTCAAAGGGACCGGTAACTCTGAAATCGTGCTGGATCGAAAAATTGCGGACAAGCGCGTCTTCCCTGCGATCGATATTCTGAAATCCGGTACGCGGAAAGAGGATCTGCTGGTCGACAAAAACGATCTGCAAAAGACCTTTGTATTGCGTCGCATTCTGAACCCGATGGGCACGACAGATGCGATTGAATTCCTGATCGGGAAGTTGAAGCAAACCAAGACGAACTCCGATTTCTTCGACTCAATGAATAGCTAAATATTCACTTAAATCAGTGGGTTAAATGATATGGATACGATATTCGCCCAAGCCACAGCGCAGGGGCGGGCCGGTGTTTGCGTCATTCGTATCTCGGGCCCTCAGGCGTTTTTTATCGCTGAAACCATCGCGCAGCCATTGCCCGCCCCGCGGCTGGCCGCCGTGCGGGCAATTAGTGACGCCGATGGGCAGGTCATTGATCGTGCCCTTGTCCTGACTTTCGAAGGCCCGAACAGCTTTACCGGCGAAGACACGGTCGAGCTTCACTTGCATGGCAGCATCGCGGTGGTGCGTGCGGTACTGGCGCTGCTCTCTGGTTTTGACGGCACGCGCCTTGCCGAGCCAGGCGAGTTTACCCGCCGTGCGATGGAGAATGGCAAGCTGGACCTCACACAGGTTGAGGGCTTGGGTGACCTCATCGAGGCAGAGACCGAAGCCCAGCGTAAACAAGCCTTGCGCGTTTTGTCCGGGCACTTGGGTCAAAAGGTCGATATCTGGCGCGAAAAACTGATCCGCGCAGCCGCTCTGCTTGAGGTGACCATCGATTTCGCGGATGAAGACGTTCCCGTCGACGTCTCGCCCGAGGTTACGGAACTGCTGAATGCGGTGAACGCCGATATTCTGGCTGAAATCGCCGGTACCCATACGGCCGAACGTATCCGAACCGGTTTTGAGGTCGCTATCATCGGCCGACCCAATGCCGGAAAATCTACTTTGTTGAACGCATTGGCGGGGCGCGATGCAGCGATCACCTCTGCCGTGGCGGGTACGACGCGCGACGTGATCGAGGTCCGGATGGACCTTGGTGGCCTGCCGGTGACCTTGCTGGATACGGCAGGCTTGCGCGAGGGGGCAGACGAGGTCGAATCCATCGGGATCGACCGCGCGAAAACCCGCGGCGAGCAAGCTGACCTGCGCGTGTTTTTGAGTGAAGAGGGTGAGGAGCTGCCCGTTGCCGCAGTTGCGGATGATATCGTCCTACGACCAAAGGCTGACTTACGCGCTAGCGCTGACAAAGCTATATCTGGTGTGACAGGGCAGGGCGTACCGCAGCTGATAGAAAGAATACAGGCCATCCTCGGGGCACGAAGCCTGAATGCCGGCCTTGCGACGCACGAACGTCACCGCGTTGCATTGCAAAAATCAGCCGAGGGATTAGCCGCTGCGATGTTGGTTCTGGATCACGGCCCCGATCAATATGATATAGCATCAGAAGAACTGCGCCATTCGATTCGCGCGCTTGAGGCGCTGGTAGGCCGAATTGACGTTGAGAACCTGCTGGATGTAATCTTTTCGAGCTTTTGCTTGGGAAAATAGATGGAGTGTTTCACGTGAAACATTTTGACGTGATAGTTATCGGTGGCGGCCATGCCGGAGCCGAAGCGGCCCACGCATCCGCGCGTATGGGCGCGAATACTGCTTTGATCACGATGTCGCGCGATGGGATCGGGGTGATGTCCTGCAATCCGGCTATCGGTGGCCTGGGTAAGGGGCATTTGGTACGCGAGATTGACGCGCTGGATGGCGTTATGGGGCGTGTCGCGGATAAAGCCGGCATCCAGTTCCGTCTTTTGAACCGCCGCAAGGGTCCCGCTGTTCAAGGCCCGCGGGCGCAAGCGGACCGTGCTATCTATCGTAAAGAAATGCTGGCCGAGACCGAACGCCAGGAGAATCTGACCATCGTAGAGGGTGAGGTGACCGACTTCATTCTCGACAATGGCAAGGTTTCTGGTGCCGTTCTTGCCGATGGTGAACAGATCGCAGCGGCTGCGGTTGTTTTGACCACGGGTACTTTCTTGCGCGGGGTCATCCATATTGGGGATGTGTCGCGCTCCGGCGGTCGGATGGGCGATAAAGCCTCCGTCGACCTGGCAAACCGCATTGATTCGTTCAACTTACCACTCGGACGATTGAAAACGGGGACGCCGCCGCGCTTGGACGGACGGACGATTGACTGGGAAAAGCTGGAATCGCAACCCGGGGATGATGAGCCTGTCTTGTTCTCTTTCTTGTCAGAGGCGACGTCGGCCCCGCAAATCTCCTGCGGCATTACGCATACCAATGAAAAAACGCATCAAATTATTCGCGATAACCTGTCGCGCTCCGCGATGTACGGGGGGCATATCGACGGGGTAGGGCCCCGATACTGTCCATCGATCGAAGATAAAGTTGTCCGCTTCGCTGACAAAACCTCGCACCAAGTTTTCCTGGAGCCTGAGGGCGCCGATGACCACACCATCTACCCCAATGGGATTTCGACCTCGCTGCCTGAGGATGTTCAGCTTGCCTATGTTCGGTCGATGGTTGGGTTGGAAAACGTAGAAATCATCCAGCCCGGTTATGCGATTGAATATGACTATGTCGACCCCCGCGCCCTTGATCTGGCCCTTTCCGTGAGGACTGTGCCTGGCCTATATCTCGCTGGTCAGATCAACGGGACAACCGGTTATGAAGAAGCTGCGGCACAAGGTTTGGTTGCCGGATTGAACGCGGCGCTTTCAGCACAGGGTAAAGAGCCGGTGAGGTTCAGCCGCGCCGATAGCTATATTGGCGTGATGATTGATGACCTGACCACCCGGGGTGTGACAGAGCCCTATCGCATGTTCACCTCTCGCGCCGAATTCCGGTTGTCGCTCCGGGCAGATAACGCTGACCAGCGCCTCACCCCTTTGGCGATTGCCTTGGGCTGCGTCTCGCAAGAGCGGGTTGCGCATTTTAACGCCAAAATGGCCAAAATCGACGCAGCGATGGCAGAGCTCACGAAAACGCCCTATGCATCAAAGGCGATCGAGGCGGCGGGGATCAAGGTCAGCCAAGATGGAACGAAGCGGACCGGTTTCCAACTGTTGGCGTTTCCGGATGTGACATTCGAACAGATCGTCTTGATTAATCCAGCGCTTGAAACGGTAGAACCCGAAATCCGCCGTCAGGTCGAGCGGGATGCGCTATATGCAAACTATATCGCGCGTCAGCAACGGGATATCGACCTCCTCCAGAAGGACGAGGCGCATGTTATTCCCGCGAATTTTGATTATGAAGCCATCGACGGACTGTCAAATGAGCTTACCTCGAAGCTGTCGCTGACACGTCCGACCAACCTCGCACAGGCGGCCCGAATTGACGGTATGACACCCTCCGCCTTGACGCTCCTTCTGTCTCACCTCAAGCGCGGCAGCCAGAAGAAGTCTGCATGATGAGCACTTTTGAGGAGGATGTTTCACGTGAAACATTGGAGAAGCTTCAGCATTTCTCGCAATTGGTCGAGAAGTGGACGGCCAAGATTAATCTGATTTCCAAGCCGAGCGTCCCCGAGATGTGGGAGCGCCACATTCTGGATTCACTACAAATCTATTCCCACGCGCCCAATGCGCACCATTGGGTAGATCTTGGAAGCGGTGGCGGTTTTCCGGCAATTGTCGTGGCGCTGATGTCGCAGCAAGAGGAGCGTGCTACGAAATTCACCTTGGTTGAAAGCGACCAGCGTAAATGCGCGTTCCTGAGAACGGCCATTCGGGAGCTTGAGCTGGACGCAACAGTGGTGAACGCGCGGATTGAGGCGATCGAACCCTTGGAAGCAGACGTTCTAAGCGCGCGGGCCCTGTCCGACTTGACCGCTTTGCTCGGCTTTGCAGATCGCCATCTTTTACCTTCTGGCACTGCGCTTTTCCCGAAGGGGGAAAACTGGCGCGCAGAGGATACCGCTGCGAAAGAGACCTGGGCATATACCTGCGACGCGATCCAAAGCCAGACGAACCCATCCGCCGCAATTCTTAAGATCAAGGAAATCAAACATGTCTGATCTGTCTCGACCTTCGGGGCCCAAAATTATTGCGATTGCGAACCAGAAGGGTGGGGTGGGCAAAACCACGACGACGATCAACCTTGCGGCGGCTTTGGTTGAGCAGAAGCAGCGTGTTCTGGTCATTGACCTTGATCCGCAGGGCAACGCGTCAACTGGTCTGGGCATTGAACTGGATGATCGGGAATTTACGACCTACGAGCTTTTGCTTGAGGATATCGACCTGGATCAAGTTATTATGACGACCGAGACAGAGGGCCTGCATATCGTTGCCGCCACTGTCGATCTCAGTTCCGCAGATATGGAATTGATCGCTAATGAAAAGCGTAGTTTTCTTCTGCATGACGCCCTGCGGCAGACGCAGATGGACAGCTACGCCTTCGACTACATTCTGATTGATTGCCCGCCATCGCTGAACTTGCTGACAGTGAACGCGATGATTGCGGCGCATTCGGTGCTCGTCCCGCTGCAAAGCGAGTTTTTCGCACTTGAGGGACTGTCGCAGTTGATGCTCACCATCCGCGAAGTGCGCCAGAGCGGGAACAAGGATCTACGGATCGAAGGAATTTTGCTGACGATGTATGATCAGCGGAACAACCTGTCGCAACAGGTTGAGCAGGACGCCCGAAGCAATTTGGGCGAACTGGTATATAGAACCGTTATTCCGCGCAACGTACGGGTCAGTGAGGCACCCAGTTACGCGATGCCGGTTCTAAGTTACGATAGCGGGTCGAAAGGTGCCAAAGCGTACCGCGATCTGGCGAAAGAAGTACTGGCAAATAGTGCCGTATAAATAAGGGGTCAGGCAATGGCAGATAAAGACAAACGGCGCGGTTTGGGTCGAGGATTGTCAGCTTTGATGGCGGACGTAGCGGAGACACAAACGGTGGCATCAGAAGGCGCGGCGGAACAGTATGTTCCTATTGAAAAAATTTCTCCCAATCCGGAGCAGCCGCGCAAGCGGTTTGATCCGCAGGATTTGGATGATCTTGCAAACTCTATCCGCGAAAAAGGGGTTATCCAGCCGCTGATCGTACGTCGCCGCGATGATGGGACGTTCGAAATTGTCGCGGGTGAACGCCGATGGCGCGCGTCGCAGATGGCGCAGCTGCATGAACTTCCGATCATTGTCCGCGAATTCACCGATGTTGAAGTTCTCGAAGTTGCGATTATCGAGAACATCCAACGGGCGGACCTCAATTCGATCGAAGAAGCGGCGGGCTATCGTCAGCTGATGGACCGTTTTGGCCACACGCAAGAGAAGATGGCGGAAGCCTTGGGCAAAAGCCGCAGTCATATCGCGAACTTGCTGCGCTTGCTAAACTTGCCCGAAAATGTTCTGGAAATGGTGCGTCAGGGCGATCTGACAGCGGGCCACGCCCGGACCTTGGTGCCGTCGAAGAACCCTGAAAAGCTGGCCAAACAGATTATCGCCGGCGGCTTGTCGGTGCGCGCGGCCGAGGCGCTGATCAAGAAAGAGCAGCAAGCCGAGAATGAAGGACCAAACAAGCGGGCGGCGAAATCCTCGAGCGAAAAAGACGCGGACACCCGCGCGCTTGAAGGGGATCTGTCAGCAAACCTTGGTTTGAAGGTAACCCTGAACCACAAGCCGGGGCAGGAGGCGGGCCAGATGGTGCTGCACTACACGACGATGGACGAGCTGGACGAGCTTTGCCAACGTTTGTCGGCCTCTTAATCCGACAAAAGCTCGGCCAGGATCGCGTTTAGCACCATAAAGCCCTGATCCGTCACATAAAGCTGGTCTTTATCCCAAGAAATCATCCCGATGTCCTGCATCTGGGTGATTTTTTTTGTCGAAAGCGGTGCGCCGGAAAGCGCCTCGTACCGACGCAGGTCCACGCCTTCTTTCAGACGAAGCCCCATCATAAGAAACTCGCTACCCTGATCTTCGGTGGTCAAAAGCTCGCGGGGCTTTTCGGTGGCGCCGCTGGCAACAGCGTCAAGCCAGCGTTTGGGGTTGCTAAAACATTCGGTCGCAAAGCGACTGCCGTTTTGGGTCAAGCGCCCGTGGGCCCCCGGACCGATGCCAAGATAATCGCCGTAGCGCCAATATATCAGATTGTGCCGCGATTGCGCCCCGTCGCGGGCGTGGTTCGATACCTCGTAAGAGGGCATGCCCATCTCGCCGCAAATATCCTGAGTGGCCGCATACATATCGGCACCCAGATCATCGCTGGGCAATCCGCGCAGCTTTCCCACTGCATAGCGATCGCCAAAGGCGGTGCCTTGTTCGATGGTCAGTTGATAGAGCGACATATGGTCTATCGCTAGGGATAGGGCCTGTTTCAGTTCGGTCTGCCAGTCGGGCAAGCTCTGGTTCTGGCGACCATAGATCAGGTCAAAACTGACGCGTTCAAAGGTATTACGGGCGATGTCAAAAGCGGCAAGCCCTTCGTCAACCGTATGGATGCGGCCCAGACGTTTCAGGTCCGCATCATTCAGGGCCTGTATCCCCATTGAAATACGGTTGACGCCCGCCTGTCGGAAGGCGGCAAAACGGTCGGCCTCAACCGAACCGGGGTTCGCCTCGAGCGTGATTTCCAGATCATTCGCCGTGGGCCACAGTCGACGGATCGCGGCGATGACATCGGCGACGACATCGGGGTCCATCAGGCTGGGGGTGCCACCGCCGAAAAAGACGGCGTTCAAGACGCGCCCTTGGGTTTCGGCGGCGCCGCGTTCAAGCTCTGCCAGATAGGCATCGCGCCAGGCCCGTTGGTCGATTGTGCGACTAACATGGCTGTTAAAGTCACAATAGGGGCATTTCGCCTCGCAAAACGGCCAATGGATATAAAGGCCAAAGCCCCCCTGGCGCCAATCCTCAGTCAAAGCAGGCAGAGATCAGTTTGGCGAAAGCGTCCGCACGGTGGCTGATTGCGTTCTTGGCGTCGGCGGACATTTCGCCAAAGGTCTGCTCGTGCCCGTCGGGTTGGAACATCGGGTCATAGCCGTGACCGACGTCGCCGCGGATCGGCCAGACAAGCGTGCCGTTCACGCGGCCTTCGAAAATCTCTTCATGTCCGTCGGGCCAGACCAAAACCAGTGTCGCGCAGAACCGCGCGCGGCGCGGGTGGGGGGCGTTTGCCTCTTCCAGCAACCTGTGGGTCTTGGTCATTGCCATGACGAAATCGCGGCCGTTGGGCGTTTCGGACCAATCGGCGGTATAGACGCCGGGGGCATTGTCCAGCGCTTCGACCTCGATCCCGGAGTCATCTGCAAGCGCGGGAAGGCCCGTCGCCGCGACCGCCGCACGGGCTTTGATGCGGGCGTTGCCGATGAAAGTGTTTTCGGTTTCCTCCGGCTCGCCCAGGTTCATCTCGGCTGCCCCTTTGACGGTGACGCCGAAGGGGGCGAAAAGCTCGGTCATTTCCTGCAGCTTGCCAGCGTTGTGGGTGGCGACCAGAATCTGGTCGCCGGTGAATTTACGGGTCATGCGGTGGCTGCCTTCTGCTTCTCGACCAGCTCTGCCACGCCTTTTTCAGCAAGGTCCATCAGCTGGTTCATCTGGTCGCGCGAATAGGTGGAGCCTTCGGCGCTCATCTGGATCTCGATCAATTTGCCGCTGCCGGTCATAATAAAGTTACCGTCCACGCCTGCTTCGGAATCCTCGGGGTAGTCAAGGTCAAGCACGGGCTGGCCCGCATAGATGCCGCAGCTGATCGCGGCGACCGGATCGACCAGTGGGTCGCTGACCACGTCGCCGGCCTTCATCAGCTTGTTCACCGCCAGTTTCAACGCGACCCAACCCCCGGTGATAGAGGCACAACGCGTGCCGCCGTCGGCCTGCAGCACGTCACAGTCGATGGTGATCTGACGTTCGCCCAAGGCGCTACGATCCACGCCGGCGCGCAGGGCGCGACCGATAAGGCGTTGAATCTCAACGGTACGGCCCCCTTGTTTGCCCATTGCCGCCTCGCGGCGCATACGGGTATTGGTGGCACGGGGCAGCATGCCGTATTCCGCCGTGACCCAGCCCAGACCGGAGCCTTTGATGAAGGGCGGCACGCGGTCCTCGATCGTGGCGGTACACAGCACATGGGTGTCGCCCATCTTGATCAGGGCCGATCCTTCGGCGTGTTTGGTGAATCCCGTTTCAATCGATACGGCACGCAGTTCGTCAAGTTTCCGACCAGAGGGGCGCATAGGTATTTCCTTTTCCATTTGCCATTGGGGATAACTCTGCGTTGCGGCGCGATGCAACCCCGATTGACGTTTGCCCCCTGTCGCACATACTTCTCCCACTATGGACAAAACACCGACAGTTTTAGACGAGATGAACGACCGCTCGCGCGAGGTGTTCCGCCGCGTGGTCGAAGGCTATCTGGCGAATGGCGATCCCGTGGGGTCACGCACGCTGACCCGGGATTTCAGCGAAAAGGTCAGCGCGGCCACGATCCGTAATGTGATGCAGGATCTTGAATATATGGGCCTGCTGGGGAGCCCCCATGTGAGCGCGGGTCGTATCCCGACGCAGATGGGGCTGCGCATGTTCGTCGACGGCATGATCGAGATCGGCGATCCAACCGAGACGGACCGTGAAAAGATCGACGCGACCGTTGGCAGCAACAACGCCGATGTCAGCGGCATTCTTGATCGGGTGGGGTCGGCGCTGTCCGGCGTGACCCAGGGCGCCTCGCTTGTGCTGACGCCCAAGCACGAGGCGCCGATCAAGCATATCGAATTTGTTTCACTGTCTCACGATAGGGCGCTGGTCGTTCTGGTCTTTTCCGACGGTCACGTGGAGAACCGGTTGTTCACACCGCCGCCGGGCCAGACCCCCAGCAGCATGCGTGAAGCCGCGAATTTCCTGAATGCGCTGGTCGAGGGGAAAACCATCTCGGAATTGCAGCGCACCATCGCGCATGAGATCAGCCAGCGGCGTCAGCAGATCGATGTTCTGGCGCAGCAGCTTGTCGAAAGCGGTCTGGCGCTGTGGCAGGGCGAAGGGGAATCCCCCGAGCGGTTGATCGTGCGTGGACGGTCGAATCTGATCAACACCGAAGGCGAGGCCGAGAACGTCGAATTGATCCGCCAGCTGTTTGACGACCTTGAACGCAAGCGCGATATCGCGGAATTCCTCGAATTGGCCGACGCGGGCGACGGTGTGCGCATTTTTATTGGTTCTGAGAATAAACTTTTTTCACTTTCGGGTTCCTCTCTGGTCGTTTCCCCTTATATGAACGCTGATCGTAAGGTGATCGGGGCGGTCGGTGTGATCGGCCCCACGCGCCTTAATTATGGACGTATCGTGCCGATTGTGAATTACACGGCGCAGCTGGTTGGAAAGCTGATTTCGAACCGCAGCTAGAGGTGAATTATGGCAGAGCCGAAAGAGAACGAATTTCTGGATGATATCGATGACGCAGAGGCCGAAGCCTATGCCGACGAGATGTCCGAAATTGACGACGAAGCGCTGGAACTGGACGAATTGCGTGCCGAGCGTGACCAGCTGAAAGACCGTTTCATGCGGGCCCTGGCCGACGCAGAGAACGCGCGTAAACGGTCTGACAAGGACCGTCGCGAGGCGGAAAACTATGGCGGGTCGAAACTGGCGCGCGACATGCTGCCGGTCTACGACAATATGAAACGCGCCCTGGAAGCCGCTACAGAAGAGCAGCGCACCATTTCCGGCCCGTTGCTGGAAGGGATCGAACTGACGATGCGCGAGTTGCTGAGCGTGTTCAAGAAGCACGGCATCGAAGTCATTTCGCCCGCAGTGGGTGACAAGTTCGATCCGCAGCATCATCAGGCGATGTTCGAGGCGCCCGTGCCCGACACCAAAGCAGGCGATATCATCCAGGTCGCCGCCGAAGGTTTCATGTTGCACGACCGTCTGCTGCGTCCGGCGCAGGTCGGCGTTTCCTCTACCCCCGCAGGGTAAACGCCCGGGATAGAGCGGCCCTTCGGGGAGGATTTAACACCATTTGGAAGCGAGGGAGGCGGTCAGCTTTTGGCCGCCTCTTTCAATTTATAGAGCAGGTCGAGCGCTTCACGTGGAGAGAGCTCGTCGGGGATAATCTCGGCCAGGGTTTCTTCGAGCTTGGAGCTTTGTTTTGGTTGAGGCGCAGGTGCCGGTGCCACGGCAAACAGGGGCAGATCGTCGATCAGGGTTTTCTGCGTCGCGCCGCCTTCGCGTTCGCCCTTTTCCAACGCTTCAAGCACGACGCGTGCGCGCGCGATGACGGAAGGCGGCAAGCCGGCCAATTGCGCGACCTGCACACCGTAGGACCGATCGGCGGCGCCTTTGCGGACCTCGTGCAGGAAGATCACCTCTCCGTCCCATTCCTTGACCGCGACGGTGGCGTTATCGACCCCGCCCAGCTTGTTCGAAAGCGCGGTCATTTCATGGTAGTGTGTGGCGAACAATGCGCGAGAGCGGTTGATATCGTGCAGATGTTCCAGCGTGGCCCAGGCGATGGACAGGCCGTCGTAAGTCGCCGTGCCGCGCCCGATTTCGTCCAGGATCACAAGTGCGCGGTCGTCTGCCTGATTGAGGATTGCGGCGGTTTCGACCATTTCGACCATAAACGTGGAACGGCCCCGTGCCAGATCGTCAGAGGCGCCGACCCGGCTGAAAATCTGGCTGATCAGGCCGATGTGCGCGCTGGCGGCAGGCACGTAGCTGCCCATTTGCGCCATCAGGGCGATGATTGCGTTCTGCCGCAGGAAGGTCGATTTACCCGCCATGTTAGGGCCGGTCAGCAGCCAGATATTCGCGTTGTCGCCATCGGCCGACAGGGTGCAATCGTTGGCGATAAAGGGGCTGCCGGATTGCTGGGCCAAGGCGCGTTCCACGACCGGGTGGCGGCCCCCCTGAATGTCGAAGGCACGTGAATTATCGACGCGGGGTTTCACCCAGTTTTCGGACTGCGCCAGATCGGCCAGACCAGTGGCCAGATCAATCTCGGCCAATCCAGCCGAGGCGACACCGATCGGGCCGGAGTGATCCAGAATGGCGCGTTTCAACGTTTCATAAAGCCGCTTTTCAATCTCCAGCGCGTGGTTGCCCGCGTTGAGGATCTTTGTCTCCATCTCTGACAGCTCCACGGTTGTGAAACGGACCTGATTGGCGGTGGTCTGACGGTGGATAAAGGTATCGGACAGCGGCGCCGACAGCATTTTCTCGGCGTGAGTCGCTGTGACTTCGGCGAAATACCCAAGCACGTTGTTGTGTTTGATCTTCAACGTCGAGATACCGGTGAGCGTGATGAAATCCTGCTGCATCTGGGCAATGACGCTGCGGCCTTCGTCCCGCAGGGTGCGCACCTCGTCCAGCTCGGCGTCATACCCCGGCGCGATAAAGCCGCCGTCGCGGGCCAGCAGGGGGGGCTCGGCGATCAGCGCATCGTCGAGCAGATCAATCAGGCTGTCATGGCCGGTAAGCCCTTTGGCGGCCTGGGCCAGCAGATCGGGCAGGGCGGCGGTTTGCATCTTGTCGGCCAGATGACTGGCTTCGGTCAGGCCGTTGCGGATGGCGGCAAGGTCACGGGGGCCGCCACGGTCCAGCGACAGGCGCGACAGGGCGCGGTCCAGATCAGGGACGTTGCGCAGATGCTGGCGGATGTCATTGCGGATCGACGGTGTGTCATAGGCAAAGCTGATCGCGTCCAGACGGGATTGAATCGTCTCTAACACACGGGAAGGTGATGAAATGCGCCGTTCCAGCAGCCGGGCACCGCCGGCGGTCACTGTCTTGTCCATGACGGACAACAGCGTGCCGGCGCGACCACCGGTCAGCGCATGTGTCAGTTCAAGATTGCGACGTGTGGCAGCGTCGATCTGCACGCTGCGGGACTCGGCCTCTTTCTGCGGCGGGCGCAGGAGGGGAAGTTTGCCCTTCTGTGTAATCTCGAGGTAGTCGATGATCGCGCCCATGGCCGAGATATCGGCGCGTTCAAAGCTGCCGAAGGCGTCGAGCGACCCGATGCCGAACAGATCGCAGACCCGTTTTTCAGCGCTGCTGCTGTCAAAGGCAGAGCGCGCGATAGGGGTCAGCGCGATGTCGAAATCAGAGACTAATTCACGCAAATCAGCCTCTTTCGCTTCTGACACGATCAGCTCTGACGGGGACAGGCGGGCCAGTTCGGGGCCAAGGCGCGACAGGGTCAGGGGCATCACGTGAAACGCACCGGTCGAAATATCGACCCAGGCCAGCGCATGACCATCGCGGACCTCTGCAAATGCGGCCAGATAGTTGTGGCGCCGCGCTTCGAGCAGGGATTCCTCGGTCAATGTGCCGGGGGTGACCAGCCGCACGACATCGCGTTTGACCACGGATTTATAGCCGCGTTTCTTCGCCTCTGCCGGGCTTTCCATCTGTTCGCAGACCGCCACGCGGAAGCCTTTGCGGATCAGCGTCAGCAAATACCCTTCGGCGGCATGGACCGGAACGCCGCACATGGGGATGTCTTCGCCCCCGTGTTTGCCGCGTTTGGTCAGCGCGATATCCAGCGCTTCAGCCGCGGCGACGGCATCGTCAAAGAACATCTCGTAGAAATCGCCCATGCGGTAGAACAGCAGCGCTTCGGCGTACTGGGATTTCAGCTCTAGATATTGCGCCATCATTGGCGTGATTTTTTCTTCGGTCACCCTGCGCCCCCGGTTCGAGTTAACGTTGTGTACAAAACCGCGCCTCCGGACGAAAGGGCGGACCGGCGTTGCACGCGAGGCGTCGCCGCGACGTCGTGCAAACCGTGAGCGCCATCATGATTGTGTGAGGGGCCGATCGGCGATATCAAGCGGGAAACCATGAGGAAAGCCGTTCTAGTGACCAAAAACCGCATCACGTCCGAAGAGGCGCTCGCCTTTCACCTTGAACCCACGCCGGGCAAGTTCGAAATCACCGCAACCGTCCCGATGACGACCCAGCGGGATCTGAGCCTCGCCTATTCCCCCGGTGTTGCCGTTCCCTGTGAGGCGATCGCTGAAAATCCCGAGCTGGCATATGACTATACCAACAAGGGCAATATGGTCGCGGTGATTTCCAACGGCACTGCCGTTTTGGGCTTGGGCAACCTTGGTGCGCTGGCGTCGAAACCGGTGATGGAGGGCAAGTCGGTGCTGTTCAAACGGTTCGCCGACGTGAATTCGATCGACGTCGAGCTGGACACCGAAGACCCCGAGGCATTCATCAACGCGGTCAAGCTGATGGGGCCGACGTTCGGCGGGATCAACCTTGAGGATATCAAGGCGCCGGAATGTTTCATCATCGAACAGCGTCTGAAAGAAGAGATGGATATTCCCGTCTTTCACGATGACCAGCACGGCACCGCGGTGATCTGTGCTGCCGGTCTGCTGAACGCTTTGCGCATTTCAGGCAAGAAGATCGAAGATGTGCAGATTGTGTTGAACGGTGCGGGGGCGGCGGGGATCGCCTGTCTTGAACTGCTCAAGGCGATGGGGGCCAAGCATAACAACTGTATCATGTGCGATACAAAAGGTGTGATCTATCAGGGCCGTACCGAGGGTATGAACCAGTGGAAGTCGGCCCATGCCGCGCAGACCGAGCTGCGCACGCTGGAAGAGGCGATGAAGAACGCGGATGTGTTCCTGGGTGTGTCGGTCAAAGGGGCGGTGACGCCCGCGATGGTCGCCAGCATGGCGGATAATCCGGTGATCTTCGCGATGGCGAACCCCGATCCTGAAATCACGCCGGAGGAAGCGCACGAGGTGCGCCCCGATGCGATTGTCGCCACAGGCCGCAGTGATTACCCCAATCAGGTAAACAACGTTTTGGGCTTTCCTTACCTGTTCCGCGGGGCGCTGGATATCCACGCCCGCGCCATCAACGACGAGATGAAGATCGCCTGCGCTCACGCTTTGGCCGATCTGGCACGCGAGGATGTGCCGGACGAAGTGGCGCTGGCCTATGGCAAGAACCTGAGCTTTGGCCGGGATTACATCATCCCGACGCCGTTCGATCCGCGTCTGATCCATCGTATTCCGCCTGCTGTTGCACGTGCAGGTATGGACACCGGCGCCGCGCGGCGCCCGATCATCGATATGGACGCCTACGAGTTGAGCCTGAAGTCGCGGATGGACCCGACGGCGAATATCCTGCGCGGGATCAACGCCCGTGCGCGGGCCAATCAGGCGCGGATGATCTTTGCCGAAGGGGATGACCCCAAGGTTCTGCGGGCGGCGGTGATGTATCAACGCTCCGGTCTGGGCAAGGCGCTGGTGGTCGGACGTGCTGACGACGTAAAGGCCAAGCTGACGGCGGCGGGGATGGAGGATGCCTACCGCGAGCTTGAGGTCGTGAATGCGGCCAATACCCAACACCTGGAGACGTATAAATCATTCCTTTACAATCGCTTGCAGCGCAAAGGGTCGGATAGCAAGGATATCCACCGTCTGGCCGCCCGTGACCGCCACGTCTTTGCCGCCTTGATGTTGGCGCACGGGCATGGCGATGGTCTGGTGACCGGTGCAACCCGCAAATCCGCCCATGTGCTTGAACGGCTGAACCACGTGTTCGATGCCAATGCAAAACACGGCGCCGTCGGGATCACTGCGCTGCTGCACAAGGGGCGGATTGTGTTCATCGGCGATACGCTGGTGCATGAATGGCCGAACGAAGAAGACCTTGCGAATATTGCTGAAAAAGGGGCCAAGGTCGCCCGCCACATGGGGCTTGAGCCGCGGGTTGCCTTCGTCAGCTTCTCTACCTTTGGCTATCCCGTGTCCGAGCGGGCAGAAAAGATGCAGCGTGCCCCCGATGTGCTGGATGCACGCGGGGTCGATTTCGAATACGAAGGCGAAATGACCGTTGATGTGGCGCTGAATGCCGAAAGCCAGAAGAACTATCCGTTCTCGCGGCTGACAGGGCCTGCGAATATCCTCGTCGTGCCGGCGCGGCATTCGGCCAGTATCTCGGTCAAATTGATGCAGGAAATGGCGGGGGCCACAGTAATCGGCCCGATCCTGACGGGGTTGGACAAGTCGATCCAGATCTGTTCGACCACATCCACCGCGAATGACATCCTGAACATGGCTATTCTGGCGGCCTGCAAGGTCGGCGAATGATCTGGAACCTCGGCTCTATCAACGCGGATAATTTCTACTATCTGCGGCATCTGCCGGCGCCGGGGGAAACGATTGCCGCGCATGATTTCCGGCAAGGGTTGGGCGGGAAGGGGGCCAATATGTCGGTCGCCGCCGCCCGCGCCGGAACGCGCGTTATGCATATCGGCGCCGTGGGGCCGGACGGTAAATGGACCGTGGACCGCTTGTTGGAATATGGCGTCGAAACGCAGCATATCAGCATGATCGACACGGCCACCGGTCACGCGAATATCTGTGTGGCCGAGGATGGCGAAAACTCTATCGTCTTGTTTTCAGGGGCCAATCACCAGATCACCACCCAGATGATCGGGGCCGCCCTGGCAGAGGCATCGCCCGGTGACTTTCTGCTGATGCAGAACGAAACCCTGGGCCAACGCTTTGCCGCGCAGACCGCGCATACTTTGGGCCTGCGCGTCGCTTATGCCGCCGCGCCCTTTGATGCTGAGATCGTGGCGCAGGTTCTGCCCGACATCGATCTGCTGGTGTTGAACGAGGTCGAGGCAGAGGCGCTTGAAAAAACCACAGGTGCCCGCATCGACGCGCTGCCGGTCGACGATATTATCGTGACCTTGGGCGCTGAGGGGTGCAAATGGGTCTCTAGCAAGGCGAAAACGGTGCAAAGCTTTCCGGCCTATCCGGTCAAAGCCATCGATACCACGGGCGCGGGGGACACGTTTACCGGCTATCTGATCGCCGCCTTGGACCGCAAACTGTCGATGCCGGATGCGATTGCGCTGGCGATGCAAGCTGGCGCCTTGATGGTCATGCGGCAAGGGACAGCGGATGTGATCCCGGACCTCAAAGACATCCAGGATCACGGTTTTGACGAAGATTAACGCTCGCGATTAACGCGGGGTTAGCGTTATTTCGCAAAGGGCGCAGCGTTGCCCCAAAGCTGTTTCACGCGCTGGTCGCGCCCGCAGCCGTTGCGATAGCGCTTGTAGGCGACGGATTTCTTCACGCCCAAGCCGACGCTGGTAAAGGCCAGACGTTCATCGCTTTTGTAGTAATCCTGATGGTAGGCATCGGCGGGGTAGAACGCGGCTTTGCCCAAGATCGGGGTTACGACGTTCTTGCCCAAAGCGGCCTGCGCATCGGCCTTGGCCTTTTCTGCAGCGGCCTTCTGCCCGTTACCGTCGGCAAAAATCGCGGTGCGGTAGCTATCGCCGCGGTCGCAGAATTGCCCGCCCGCGTCCGTCGGATCAACCGACCGGAAGAACATCGACAGCAACTGGTCCGCAGACACCACCGCCGGATCATACTGGATCTGCGCTGCTTCATAGTGTCCGGTGCCGCCGGCGACGACCTGTTTATAGGTGGGGTTTTTCACGCTTCCGCCTGCAAAACCCGATACGACCTCTTTCACACCTTTCACGCTTTCAAAGTCCGCTTCAACGCACCAAAAGCAGCCGCCCGCGACCAAAAGCGTCTCTGTTCCGGCGGCTTTTGCGGTTGTCGCCTGTGCTGCAAGACCCAGACCAATGGCGGCGCTTAACGCGATCATGCGCATATTTGTGGCAAATCCCATGGAATACTCTCCTTTGTTTTGCCTGACGGTGACCGCAATGTTTGTGCGACGCAACTCAGGTGCCCGTGATGTCACGGCCAAGTGATGTCGGTTTCACCCTTGGCCCCGCGGCACGAAGTTCTTAGCGTCAGCCCCAAAGAAGGAGCAATTTGATGCAAACCCACGTCACCACGCACCAAGCCGAAGAAGATGCCCGCAATGAAGACATTTTGATCTATTTAAACGGTCAAATTGTCCCCAAGGCACAGGCCGTGGTCAGCGTCTATGACAGCGGTTTCATGCTGGGCGACGGCATCTGGGAAGGGCTGCGGCTGTATGATGGTACATGGGCCTTTCTAGACGATCACTTTGACCGCCTGTTCGAGGCGTCCAAAGCCATTGACCTTGACATCGGGATGACGCGCGACGCCCTGATTTCAGCCTTGTTAGAGACGCAAAAGGCCAATGGCATGACCACCGATGCCCACGCGCGCCTGATGATCACCCGGGGGCCAAAAACGCGACCCTTCCAGCACCCGTCGCTGTCGCAATCGGGCCCCACCATCACGATCATTATGGAACACTCGCGCCCGAATATGCCGCGCCCGATCCGGCTGGCCACAGTGCCGCATCTGCGCGGGCTGCCGATGACGCAGGACCCAAAGCTGAATAGCCATTCCAAATTGAACTGTATTCTCGCGTGTATTGCCGCGGAAAAAGCGGGTGCCGACGAAGGGCTGATGCTGGATATTAACGGTTTCGTGAATACAACCAACGCCTGTAACTTTTTCATCGTCCGCAAAGGGGAGGTTTGGACCAGCACCGGCGATTACTGCATGAATGGAATCACCCGTCAGAAGGTGATCGACCTGTGTCGCGCCAATGATATCCCGTGTTTCGAAAGGAATTATTCATTGGTCGACACCTATGGTGCTGACGAGGCCTTCTTGACCGGCACATTCGGGGCGCAAACACCTGTCGCGATGATCGATGGCCGTCAGATTGGCACGGGCGACATGGGGCCGGTAACAAAAAAGCTGCGCGGCTTGTACAAAGACCTGATCGCAAAGGAATGTGCCTGATGCGTATCGCAATGTGGTCCGGCCCGCGCAATCTGAGCACGGCGATGATGTATAGCTTCGGAAACCGGGCCGATTTCACCGCGATGGATGAACCGTTCTATGCGCCGTATCTTAAGGCTACCGGTGCCGATCATCCGATGAAAGATGAAATTATCGCGGGCCATGAATGCGACCCTTTGAGCGTCGCGGCGCGCTGCGCAGAGCCGGGCACGCCGCATCGCTACATGAAACACATGCCCCATCATATGATTGACGGGTTTCCGATGGATTGGGCAGAGGGCTGCGTGCATGTCCACCTGATACGCCACCCCGCCCGCGTGATCGCGAGCTATACCGCGAAACGGGAAGCGCCGAATTTTAATGATATCGGCTATGGTCAACAGACCGCGCTGTACGATCAAATCGGGGGGCTGGTCATCGATTCCGCTGATATTCGCGCGAACCCCGAAGGCATGTTGCGTAAACTCTGTGATGCCATCAACCTGCCCTTCGATCCGGCAATGCTATCCTGGGCGGCGGGCCCACGTGCCGAAGATGGTATCTGGGCCTCACATTGGTATGGTGCCGTGCACAAAAGCACCGGTTTCGCAGGGGCGGAGGGGCCGTTACCCAGGCTTGAACCTGCCGCAGAAGCGCTGTGTGCCAAAGCCCTTCCACATTATCAAAAGCTTTATGATCAACGGCTTAGGTGATTTCGGGTAAAAATCTTCGATTTATCGAAACTAAATCATCTCATGTTGCGTGAATTATCAGGAAGAACCACGCAACAAGGAGATTTAACATGAAGATGTTTACAGCAACCGCTCTGGCTCTCACGCTTGCCACGGGTACAGCCTTCGCCGCCGCACACAGCAACGCGATGGTCGAAGCGATGGATCAAGATGTATCCAACGGTGTGGTCAGCGCCGATAAGGTGATGGCAACTGAAAACGGCTGGATGGTCGTTCACCGCACAGATGCCGAGATGAAACCCGGCCCCGTTGTCGGCTACGCGCCTCTGCGTGCGGGTGAAAACGTCGACGTTGCCGCCATTCTGCAAGAAGAGGTGAAATCCGGCGATATGTTGATGCTCATGGTCCACTCCGAAGAGGGCGGCATGAAAACCGGCGGCTTTGAATACACATTGGGTGCCAAAGAAGACGGCCCGATCAAGCCAGACGGTAAATTGGTGATGACGGTTATTACTGCAGAGTAAACCGTTCTAACCCAAAAGAAGGCCCGGACAGAATATCCCCCTGTCCGGGCCTTTTTTGTTTACCCTTTGAGGCGCTTATCGCGTGCGGCCAAGAGCTTGAGACGCAGCGCGTTCAGCTGAATGAAGCCCGCCGCGTCTTTTTGATCATAGGCACCAGCGTCATCTTCAAATGTCACGTGGGCTTCGGAATACAGCGAATGATCCGACCAGCGGCCGACGGTACGCACGTGGCCTTTGTACAATTTCAGTCGAACTGTACCGGTTACATGGGTTTGCGAGGCATCAATCGCCGCTTGCAGCATGGTGCGCTCGGGGCTGTACCAGAAGCCGTTATAGATCAGCTCCGCATAGCGCGGCATCAGCTCGTCTTTCAGGTGCATCGCCCCACGGTCGAGGGTGATCGATTCGATCCCGCGGTGTGCTTCAAGCAGCAAGGTGCCGCCCGGCGTTTCGTAAATACCGCGGGATTTCATCCCGACAAAACGACCCTCGACAAGGTCAAGGCGCCCGCAGCCATGTTTGCCGCCAAGTTCGTTCAGTTTAGCCAGAAGTGTCGCGGGCGACATGGCTTCGCCGTTGATGCTTACCGCATCGCCACATTCAAACCCGATTTCCACATACTCGGGCGTATCTGGTGCTTGCTCTGGCGAGACGGTGCGCTGGTACACATAGTCGGGCGCGTCCACGGCCGGATCCTCCAGCACTTTGCCTTCCGAAGAGGTGTGCAGCAGGTTCGCGTCCACGCTAAACGGCGCTTCACCACGTTTGTCCTTCGCCACAGGGATCTGATGTTTTTCGGCAAATTCGATCAATTTAGTCCGGCTGGACAGGTCCCATTCCCGCCATGGCGCGATCACCTTGATGTCGGGGTTCAACGCATAGGCCGCCAATTCGAAGCGAACCTGATCGTTGCCCTTGCCTGTCGCGCCGTGCGCAACGGCGTCGGCACCGGTTTCGGCGGCGATTTCAACAAGGCGCTTGGAAATCAGAGGGCGCGCGATGGAGGTGCCCAACAGGTAGAGGCCTTCATAGACCGCATTGGCGCGGAACATGGGGAAGACGAAATCGCGCACGAATTCTTCACGCACGTCTTCCACGTAAATCTCGGATGCGCCCATCATTTCAGCTTTGGCGCGGGCGGGCTCAAGCTCTTCGCCTTGGCCGAGGTCAGCGGTAAAGGTAACCACCTCGCAGCCATATTCGGTTTGCAGCCATTTCAGGATGATCGAGGTATCAAGCCCACCAGAATAGGCGAGCACAACTTTTTTGGGCGCGGACATGATGTTTCCTTTTCGGTTTGCACCGCGAAGTACCTGTTTTTCAAGGCGTGAGCAAGATTGAAGGCTGCGTTGACCGCGTCACCTGGGAATCGTATCGACAAGTATTCAACGGGAAGGTCGATGAGATGACAGATATGTTTAAAACTGCAGCACGCAGCGCAGCGCAACAGATGCGAGAGGTGTTTCCCGCCACCCCCTTGATGCGCAACGAACATCTGTCAGAAAAATATGACGCTGACATATGGTTGAAACGCGAAGACCTAAGCCCCGTTAGATCATATAAGTTGCGCGGAGCGTTCAACGCGATGCGCAAAGTGATCCCCGAGAAGTCTGTTTTCGTTTGTGCAAGCGCGGGCAACCACGCCCAAGGTGTTGCATTTATGTGCAGTCATTTCGGTGTGAAAGGTGTGATTTTCATGCCCGTCACGACGCCTCAACAGAAAATTCAGAAAACCAAGATGTTTGGTGGGCTTCAGGTCGAGGTTCGCTTGATCGGCGACTACTTTGACAAAACGCTCTCCGCGGCGCAGCAGTATTGCGTGGAAGAGGGCGCGCATTTTCTGTCTCCTTTCGATGATGAAGATGTCATAGAGGGGCAAGCCTCCGTTGCGGTTGAAATAGAGGAGCAGTTAGGGCGCGTGCCCGACCACATTCTGCTTCCCGTTGGTGGCGGCGGTCTTTCGTCCGGCGTTTACAGCTATTTTCAAAATGAGTGCCGGTATAGCTTTGTTGAACCTGAAGGGGCCCCTAGTTTGGCCAAAGCTTTGGCCGCGGGTGCACCGGTGGATGTGTCTCCTATCAATAGTTTCGTCGATGGGGCCGCGGTCGCAAAAATTGGCCAACGTAACTTTTCACGGTTGGATCGTGTCGCAGAGAGTGAAGTGATCCATCTGGCCGAGGACCGCATCTGCGTCACGATCATCGAAATGCTGAATGTTGAAGGCATCGTATTAGAACCTGCTGGTGCCCTTTCTATTGAGGCGCTGGGCGAAGTAGCTGACCAGATCAAGGGCAAGACCGTTGTATGCGTAGCATCCGGCGGAAACTTCGATTTTGAGCGTCTGCCAGAGGTGAAAGAGCGGGCGCAGCGGTACTCCGGCGTCAAGAAATATTTTATTCTGAGGATGCCGCAGCGCCCTGGTGCGCTGAAAGAATTCTTGAGCATTCTCGGCCCGGACGATGACATCTGTCGGTTTGAATACCTGAAGAAGTCTGCGCGAAACTTCGGCTCTGTTCTGATCGGAATTGAAACACGAAGCCCTGAAAGTTTTGGGCCGTTCTTGGCGCAACTGAAGGACGCAGGGTTTACCTATACGGACATCACGAATGACGAAACCTTGGCTCAATTTGTTCTATAGGCGCACTGCAGGTCTCCGTGTTCGATAGGAAATGTTCTTTCGATTTTTCATAGCTGGTAAGGATCTCCTTCCAAAAAGATGTGATTTGCTGGCTGCCGGCAAAATTGCCTTCGGCCTGCGCACATTGTTCTGACAATTCGACAAACCCCACGCTTAATGCGCTGCCCTTCACAAAGTGAAGTATGTCACGAAACTGATCGGTCGTTACGCCCATCGTTAGTTGAGCATTGGCTTCTTCCACCTCCTTAAAAAACACGCACATAATTGTGCTGAAGTCGTCGCGCCCAACAGCGGTTTGCAAGGTCGCGACCTGTTCCCAGTCAATCACTGATTCGCCCTCTTTCTCCGGCCAATGTGGGGCAAAATTCTTAACAAAGCGTGCAGGGCGATCATCACTTAAAAACTTTTGGGCTTCACCGAATCTTAATCTGTCGTTGGCTAGGCTCGGGGTGAAGTTGTCGAAAGCTTGTGTATGTTGCAGAACAAGATTGAAAAAATTGCCCGACCAAAGACGCCGCAGCGGTTTCGCGCGATCAAAACAGCTATGGTTGTCGACGATAGCGCGCTGCAGCGGCGAATCTTGATGGCGACACTGTCGCGATGGGGATTCGACGTACAGGAAGCGGCCTCTGCTGAAGAAGCATTGGCGGTCTGCGAACAAAATCTACCAGATCTGATCATCAGCGACTGGATTATGCCAGGTATGTCGGGGCTGCAATTTTGCGAGGCGTTTCGCAAACTTTCGAAGGGCAGCTACGGGTACTTCATTTTACTGACGGCAAAATCTGATAAATCCGAGGTGGTTAAAGGGTTGGACAGCGGTGCGGACGATTTTGTCAGCAAGCCAGTCAACGTTGACGAGCTACGCGCGCGAATTATGGCCGGCGAACGCATTTTGACGATGCAGCGTGAATTATCGTCGAAAAACCGTGTCATCAGTGAAGCTCTGGACGCGTTGCAAAACGTACATGACGCATTGGATCGGGACCTAGACGAGGCGCGAAAGTTTCAGAAATCCCTTTTGCAGGAACCCCACTGCGCCTTCGATGCGGGTGCCGTGTCTTTGATGCTCAGGTCTAGCGGGCATGTAGGGGGCGATCTGGTGGGATATTTCACAGCGGGAAATAGCATCGGGATCTACGGGCTAGATGTGTCCGGTCACGGGGTGAGCTCGGCCCTGATGGCCGCCCGTTTGGCCGGTATATTTTCCGCCGTCGCACCTGAGCAAAACCTGGCATTGGCACGCCAATCTGACGGGACGTATAAAATGCGCCCGCCCGACCAAGTAATCGCCGAGATGAACAGCCTAGTGCTCTCTGACATGGAATCGGAGCAGTATTTCACACTTTTTCTGGCGGAAATTGAACTTGATACCGGCAGGATCAGGGCAACTCAGGCCGGCCACCCGCACCCCTTCATTCAGCGACGCAATCGCAGGTTGGAAAACTTCGGGAGAGGCGGGCTGCCCGTAGGGCTGATTGCCGATGCGCAATATGAAACAGTCGCGAGCCAGCTTTATCCTGGCGACCGTCTGATCGTGCTTTCCGACGGGGTGACGGAATGTCCTGACCCGATTGGGCAAATGCTTGACGATAATGGTCTAAATCAGGTTCTACATGATCTGCACCCCATCAGGGGGCCGCTTTTCTTTGACGCGCTCACGTCGCGCCTAGAAGATCATGCGGGGACGGCTGACTTTCCTGATGATGTTTCCGGCATCTGCTTCGAATTTCAGGACCTTGCCGCCAGAAACCGTTCAAGAAAGTGCCGATCCCCATCGTTGCCTAGCACCGAAACGGCCTCTTCCCCCGACAGAACAACTGTTGCGTGGTCAGGCTCTATCGGGGGGGCAATATGACGGACGGGATGGGCGACATAGACATGGCAAATTTTCTCGGCCCAGATGTCATACTCCGGCATATAGACGTATCGTCGGAATGCGCCCAACCGCCGAGGGCGCGCAATGGTCCAGCCAATCTCTTCCATCACCTCGCGGTGGAGCGTTTGGAGAGGCGATTCACCGGGGTCAATGCCACCGCCTGGCAACTGAATATCAACATGTGGCCTAAGCTGGGCGGTCATCAAAAAGCGGCCCTTGAGGGGCAAAATCGCATAGGCTCCGGGACGCGACGTGTATGTTTTTCCCGGAATGGGCGGTTCCCCAACGCGTCGCATCATATGACTCCCCCTTTTCGCACGGCTTGTTGCCCTTATATAGACGCGGTATGCCAACCGTCTGCCGGTAAGGAAAGTCAAATGACCCAAGGAAACAAAATCGCGTGGGACGACACCGTTCTACCCTTTCAACTCGATGCCTCTGATATTCGGGGGCGCGTAGCGCGTCTGGATGGCGTGCTGGAAGGGATTTTGCGTCAGCATGACTATCCCGAAAAGGTAGAGGCGTTGGTCGCCGAAATGGCCTTGCTTACGGCGCTGATCGGGCAAACCATTAAGCTGCGCTGGAAATTGCAACTACAGGTCCAATCCAAAGGGCCCGTGCGCATGATTGCGACAGACTACTACGGCCCGACGGAGGATGGTGAACCCGCGCGCATCCGCGCTTACGCTAGTTATGATGCCGACCGGATCACCGATGGGCCGGCCTTTGATCAGGTGGGCGAGGGGTATTTTGCCATTATGATCGACCAGGGCAACGGGATGACCCCCTATCAGGGGATTACGCCGCTTACCGGTAAATCGCTGTCCGAATGTGCAGAGGCGTATTTCGCGCAGTCCGAACAACTGCCCACACGGTTTGAACTGAGCTTTGGCAAATCCACCTCCCCGGGGGAGGATGAGCATTGGCGCGCCGGCGGTGTTATGCTGCAACATATGCCCAAAGCCTCGCCCTTTGCCGCGCAAGGGGAAGGCAGCGGCGAGGTGCTGCAAGCCACTGATCTGGTCGACGGTGAAGAGGGGGATAATTGGCGCCGCGTCAACGTCTTGCTGGATACGGTAGACGAGCTTGAACTGATTGGGCCGAGCCTGCCGCCGACAGATCTTTTGAAACGTCTGTTTCACGAGGAGATGCCGCGAGTATTCGACGCGCAGGTGGTCCGCTTTGGCTGCACCTGCTCCGAAGATCGTGTGCGGCAAAGCCTGTCGATCTATTCGGCGGGGGATATCGAAACGATGACGACAGACGACGGCCGCGTCACGGCCGACTGCCAGTTCTGTGGCGCGCATTATGATCTGGACCCGAAAACAGTCGGGTTCGAGGCAGAAGACAACAGTGGCAGCTGATCAGCTCGCCCATTTTCGGAAGGCGCTGGCGCAAACTGGTGTCACGTCTTCCGATTTTGACCTTAACAAAGGGTCTACGCCACCGGCGAACCGGACATTGCGGCCAGCTGGCGTTCTGGCCCCGATCGTTGAACGGGGCGGTCGGTTGGAACTTATCCTGACCAAACGGTCGTCCGCGCTAAAGCACCATCCGGGGCAAATCTCCTTCCCGGGCGGCAAGCAGGATGGCGGTGATGCGGATGTCGTTGCCGCAGCCCTACGCGAGGCGCGGGAGGAAATCGGCCTGCCCTCGGATCTGGTCGACGTTTTGGGTACGCTGCCCGCACATGAGACAGTTACCAGCTTTCTGGTGACGCCCGTCATTGCCTTCGTGAAAAAAGACTTCGAAATTATCCCCGAGCCCGGCGAAGTTGAGGAAGTCTTTACCGTTCCACTTGATCATGTGCTCAACGCCGAAAATTACGTGGTCCAGTCGCGCCGGTGGCAGGGGCAGCGACGGTATTATTACACGGTTCCTTATGGGCCCTATTACATTTGGGGGGCAACCGCGCGTATGTTGCGGGCATGGACAGAACGTATGATGTGACCCTTCCCGCCAGCACGCGCTGGCTTTCCGACCCCGATGCCCAAGCCGTATGCGATGCGGTGACGGACGGCGGGCATGCGATCTATTTTGTCGGGGGCTGTGTGCGGAACGCGCTTTTGGGCGTGGCGGATAGCGATGTCGACATGTCGACCAATGCATTGCCCGAGCGCGTCATGGCTCTTGCCGCGCGCGCTGGGCTGAAAGCCGTACTGACGGGCGTGGAACATGGAACTGTCACCGTGGTCAGCGGCGGTAAGGGGTTCGAGGTGACGACCTTCCGCCGGGATGTGGAAACGGACGGGCGACGTGCGGTTGTCGCTTTTTCGGACAGTATCCTCGACGATGCGTTGCGCCGTGATTTTACGATGAACGCGCTTTACGCGGATTCGCAGGGGCGGGTGATCGACCCGCTTGAAGGTCTTGTTGATTTGCGCGCGCGGCGGGTGAGGTTTATCGAGGATGCCGCCCAACGTATCCGCGAAGACTACCTGCGCACCTTGCGCTATTTCCGGTTTTGCGCGTGGTATGCGGACCCGGTCGAGGGCTTCGATCCGGAGGCTTTGGCCGCGATTGCAGCGCATACCGACGGGTTGGAAAGCCTGTCGGCGGAGCGGATCGGAGCAGAGCTTACGAAGCTGTTTACCGCGCCGGACCCTGCACCAGCGGTAGCGGCGATGCGTCAAACCGGCGTTTTGGGGGCAATTCTGCCGGGAAGCGATGACCGCTGGCTCGGGATGGTCGTGCATTTCGAACAGCTGTTGCAGATGTCTGTGGACTGGCGCACGCGGCTGGCAGCGCTTGGCGGTGAGGATATCGACCAGCGCCTGAGGTTGAGCAAGGCAGACGCGAAATACCTGCATCGGCTGAAAGCGGCGGCATATGGCGCAGAGACGGTGGCCGCGATTGCCCATACCGACGGCGGCGATATGGCGCGCGCGGTTGTTGTGCTGCGCGCCTGCCTGTCTGAAACGCCACCCGATGCGGCTGTGCTTGATAGTATCGCGCAGGCCGAAACGGCTGTATTTCCCGTGCAAGCCGCTGATTTGATGCCGGAATATACCGGCCCTGCTTTGGGCAGGCGGCTGGCCGCGCTTAGGGCGCTCTGGATCGCTTCGGGGTTTGCGGCGACGCGGGACAGTTTGTTGGACACGCCAGAAAGCTGACGCAACCTGTGGTCTTTTCGGCGCGGCTCTTTCTATAGTGGCGGCGAACACGCGCCCTACAGGTGAATTATGTTTCGATTTTTCGAAAATCTTGTCGATCCCTATGCGGACTACGCCGAGCAAGACACGCCGCCCACGCGGCTGTGGCCCTTTTTCCGCACCTACAGCGCGCCGTTCAAAACGGTGTTCTGGGTCACGGGTGTGCTTTCCGTTGTCGTCGCGGCGATCGAGATCGGGCTGATCTACTATATGGGCCGTCTTGTCGATCTGATGGACGGCAGCCCGGCCGAGGTATGGCGTAGCTATGGGACGGAGTTTATCGTCGTCGCGCTGCTTATCCTGATCGCGCGGCCTGCTGTGCAGGCGGTTCACGTGTTGCTCCTGAACAACGCGGTGTTGCCGAATTACGGCACGCTTTTCCGTTGGCGCGGACACCGTCAGGTGCTGCGGCAATCGGTCGGCTGGTTCGAGGATGACTTTGCCGGGCGCATCGCCAACCGCATCATGCAAACGCCCCCCGCTGCGGGGGAGGTCGTGTTTCAGGTCTTTGACGCGATTTCATATGCGCTGGCCTATCTCATCGGCGCAGCGATTTTGTTAACCACGTCGGACTGGCAGCTTCTGATCCCCTTGGTCGCGTGGTTCGCGCTTTATGCTGTGCTGACCCAATGGACGATCAAGCGTGTGGCGGTTGCGTCGCAGGCCGCGTCGGATGCGCGGTCAGAGGTGACGGGCCGCGTGGTCGACAGTTACAGCAACATTCATTCGGTCAAGATGTTTGCGCACCATGACCGCGAGATTGAATATGCCAAGGGCGCCATCGAGAAGGCGCGCGTCACTTTTCAAAAGGAAATGCGGATATTCACCATCATGGATATCTGTCTGGTCAGCTTGAACGGTTTGTTAATCGTCGGGGTCGTAGGCTGGGCGTTCTATCTGTGGTCAACCGGCAACGCGACGGTGGGCGTGGTGACGGCTGCGACGGCGCTGACGCTGCGGTTGAACTCCATGACCGCCTGGATCATGTGGGCGCTTTCGACGTTCTTCCAGCAGCTTGGCGTCGTGGCCGAGGGGCTTGAAACGATTGCGCAGCCAATCACCTTGGTTGACGACAGCGATGCCAAGCCGCTGGCCCTGACCGACGGGCGGGTGGAGATGCGCGGGCTGACCCATCATTATGGCCGTGGTTCGGGCGGGTTGGATCAGGTGGATATCACCGTGCAGCCGGGGGAAAAGATCGGCCTGATCGGGCGGTCGGGCGCGGGCAAATCGACCTTGGTCAAGCTGCTGCTGCGGTTTTACGACCCCGAAGGCGGACGTATTCTGATTGACGGGCAGGATATCACCACCGTGCGGCAGGACAGCCTGCGGCAGGCGATCGGGATGGTGCAGCAGGACAATGCCCTGCTTCATCGGTCGATCCGCGAGAATATCCTTTACGGGCGTCCCACCGCGACGGAGGCAGAGGTGATTGCCGCAGCGAAACAGGCTCAAGCCCATGACTTTATTCAGGATTTGAACGATCAGGGCGGGCGGTCCGGCTATGACGCGCAGGTTGGCGAGCGGGGGGTGAAGCTGTCAGGCGGGCAGCGGCAACGCATCGCGCTGGCGCGGGTTATCCTCAAGAACGCGCCGATCCTTTTGCTGGACGAAGCGACGAGCGCGCTTGATAGCGAGGTAGAAGCCGCGATCCAGCAAACCCTGTACGGCATGATGGAGGGCAAGACCGTCATCGCCATCGCGCATCGCCTGTCCACCATCGCTGAAATGGACCGTATTCTGGTCATGGACGGGGGCCGTATCGTCGAAGAGGGCACGCATGAGGTGCTTTTGGCGCGAGGCGGGCTATATGCAGATTTCTGGAACCGGCAATCCGGCGGGTTCCTTCGCACAGAAGAGCCGACATCGTAATGCCTTTGACATGGATCGACCCGTTTTCCCCCGCCAAGACAGAGCCGCCGCGCCGTCTGGCGGCCTTTTTCCGTTGGGCGTTGAAGGGCAGCGGCCCTGCGCTTGGCCTCGCGGGGGTGCTGTCGATTTTCGCCGGCGTGATAGAGGTGATGGCCGCCCTAGTTCTTGGGTGGGTCGTGGATGCGGCGCTTGCCGCCGAGGCGGGGGCCGTATTCTCGGATCATACGGGGCTGCTCTTGGCGGGACTGGCGTTCTTTTTGCTGCTGCGTCCCGCGCTGTTCGGCGTCAGTTCGTATATGCAGTCGATCGTGGTCGCGCCGAATGTGTTCAACCTCGTGCTGTCGCGCTTGCATCGCTACACGCTGGGGCAGGCGGTCACGTTTTTCGACAATGATTTCGCGGGCCGGATTTCGCAGAAGGAAATGCAGACCAGCCGCGCGCTGACCGATGTCGTGACCGAGGTGCTGCATACGGTGCTCTTCGCCGCCGCGTCCTTTGTCGGCGCGGTGATGCTGCTTGGCACGGTGGATTGGCGCATCGCTGCGGGGCTGGTGCTTTGGATGGTCGGCTATGTCTTCCTGATCCGCCACTTCATGCCACGGGTCCGCAAACATTCCAAAGCGCGGGCAGGCGCGCGCGCGATGGTGACGGGGCAAGTGGTCGATACGATCACCAACATCAAAACCGTCAAGCTCTTCGCCCATGCCGATCACGAGGACCGCGCCGCCTTGGGGGCGATGCGCAAGTTTCTGGACACGAGCCTCGATTTCGGGCGGGTGAGTGTCTCTTTCCGGTTCTGGCTGATGACGATAGCGGGGTTTTTGCCGGTGCTGCTGGTGGGGGGTGCGCTTTGGTACTGGTCGCTGGGTCTGGTGACGGCGGGTGATATTGCGGCGACGGGGGCGGTGTCGCTGCGGCTGGCGCAGATGACGGGCTGGGTCAGTTTCACGCTGATGGCGCTTTATGCGAATGTGGGCGAGGTTGAAGACGGGATGCGCACGCTGGCCGCGCCGCAGCAGCTGCGCGATGCAGACAACGCAGCAGAGCTGGACGTGCGCGAAGGGGCGATCCGCTTTGACGGGCTGCGCTTTACCTATGGCCGCGATACGGGCGGTATCGAAGAGCTCAGCCTATCGATCAAACCGGGAGAGAAGCTGGGCATCGTCGGCGCGTCGGGGGCGGGGAAATCGACGTTGGTTTCGCTTTTGCTGCGGCTCTATACCGCGGAACAGGGTCACATTTCGATTGATGGGCAGGATGTCTCGGGTGTGACCAAGCAAAGCTTGCGGCGTCAGATCGGGATGGTCACGCAGGAGACGGCGATGTTCAACCGCTCGGCGTTCGACAACATCCGCTATGGCAAGCCCGACGCGACCGAGGCAGAGGTCATCGCGGCCGCACGTAAGGCCGAGGCGCATGAGTTCATCGAGAAGATGCAGGACCACACGGGCCGCAGCGGCTATGACGCGCATCTGGGGGAACGGGGGGTGAAGCTGTCGGGCGGGCAACGTCAGCGTATTGCGCTGGCCCGCGCGATCCTCAAGGACGCGCCGATCCTGATATTGGACGAAGCGACAAGCGCGCTGGATAGCGAGGTCGAAGCCGCGATCCAAAGCGCGTTGACCCGCGTGATGGAGGGCAAGACCGTGATGGCCATCGCCCACCGTCTGTCGACCCTGACCGAGATGGACCGCATTGCCGTGATGGACGCGGGCCGGATCGTAGAGATCGGCACCCATGATGCGCTGCTTGCCAAAGACGGGCTTTATGCCCGCTACTGGCGGCGGCAGTCGGGCGGGTTTTTGGATATGAAGGCCGCAGAATAAGGCTTTTGCTGCGCTCAGCTTCGCGGTAAGCCCTGCGCATGACAGAATATACAATCCAGCGACTTGGCCACCTGGGCGACGGCATTGCGCCCGGCCCTTTATTTGCCCCGATGACCCTGCCGGGCGAGGTGGTGACAGGCACGCCTGACGGTCAGACCCTGACCGACATCCGTATCGTCACCCCGTCGGAGAACCGGGTGTCGGCGCCGTGTCGCCACTTCAAGGCCTGTGGCGGCTGCCAGTTGCAGCATGCGTCGGATGACTATGTCGCGGATTTCAAGCTGGGCGTGGTCAAGGCGTCGCTGGATTCCCACGGGATAGAGACTGTTTTCAAGCCGCTGCAAACCTCGCCTGCGCAATCGCGCCGTCGGGCCACCTTTGCGGCGAAACGCACCAAAAAGGGCGCGATGGCCGGTTTCCACGGGCGCGGGTCTGATGTGGTGATCGAAATTCCCGGGTGTCAGTTGCTGGACCCTGCGGTGATGGGCGCGCTGCCGATTGCCGAAAAGCTTGCCGTGATCGGTACAAGCCGCAAGGCCGCACTGGCTGTAACGGTGACCGCATCGCGCGGGGGGCTCGATATCTCGGTCCAGAACGGGAAAGAGCTGGACGGCCCCTTGCGGCAAGAACTGGCGCATCTGTGCGACAGTCTGGGGCTGGCGCGGCTGACCTGGGACGGCGAGGTGATCGCGATGCGCACGCCGCCCGTGCAGCGTTTCGGTGCGGCCAAGGTGACACCCCCGCCCGGTGCCTTCCTGCAGGCCACCCCGCACGGAGAGGCGGCGCTGGTCACCGCCGTGCGCGAGGCTGTCGGTGAGGCGCGCCATGTGATTGACCTGTTTGCCGGCTGCGGCACGTTCAGCCTGCCCCTGGCCGATCAGGCAGAGGTACACGCCGTCGAAGGTGACGCCGCCATGACCGCCGCGCTGGATCACGGGTGGCGCATGTCGACGGGGCTTAAACCCGTCACGACTGAGGCGCGTGACCTGTTCCGCCGTCCCTTGCTGCCGGACGAGCTGGCCAAGACCGACGCCGTGGTCATCGACCCGCCGCGCGCGGGGGCCGAGGCCCAGATCGCCGAGATCGTCAAAGCGATGCCGCCGGTGCTGGCCTATGTGTCGTGTAACCCCGTCACCTTCGCGCGGGACGCCGCCGTGCTGATTGCCGCCGGTTATACGTTGAATTGGGTGCAAGTCGTTGATCAATTCCGCTGGTCCTCCCATGTGGAGCTGGCAGCGCAGTTCACTGCGCCGGAAGTACAACGCAAACGTAAATAACGCAGATCTATGGTGGGCACGGTAAACATGCGGGAACGTCTGGGAAGATGGGTCGAAGGGCGGGCCGTCAGCAATTTCATCATCGGTGTGATCGTATTCAACGCCGCCTTGCTAGGCATGGAGACAGCCCCCGCCCTGATGGAGAAATACGGCACGCTGATCCTGTTTCTGGATCGCGTCTGCCTGTTCATTTTCATCGCCGAGATCACGCTCAAGATCATCGCGCGTGGGGTCGGGTTCTTCCGCAACGGGTGGAATGTCTTTGACTTTACGGTCGTTGCCATCGCGCTGGTGCCCGCGGTGCAGGGGCTGTCTGTCTTGCGGGCTCTGCGTATCCTGCGGGTTTTGCGGGTGCTGTCCGTCGCCCCGCGTCTGCGCCGCGTTGTCGAAGGGTTTATTACCGCGTTGCCCGGTATGGGGTCGGTGTTCCTGCTGATGACGATCATCTTTTACATAGGGTCCGTCATCGCGACCAAATTGTTCAGCGACCAGTTCCCCGAATGGTTCGGGTCATTGCCCGCCAGCGCCTATAGCCTGTTTCAGATCATGACGCTGGAAAGCTGGTCGATGGGGATCGTCCGCCCGGTGATGGAGGTCTACCCCTATGCCTGGGTCTTCTTCGTGCCGTTTATTCTGGTCACGACCTTCGCCGTGGTGAACTTGCTGGTGGGTTTGATCGTGAACTCGATGCAGGACGCGCATAACGAGGAAGAGACCGTGCGCACCGATGCCTACCGGCTTGAGGTGATGGAAAAGCTGGAAGCGATCGAAAAGAAGCTGGCAGAGCACAGCCGACAGTAACGGCTTTTTGACCGCACCGATATTTGCTACATGATAGGGCATCCACATAAGGCCGAAAAGGTCGCGGGAACGAGGCATAGTGAACATGAAACGCAGAAACCTGATTCTGGGTGGCACCGCGCTGGTCGCGCTTGGGGCCTGCAGCAGCAGTAAATTCAAACGGTACAACGGGCCGCAGGTCACCTATGTGATCGTCAACAAGGGCGACCGCCGGATGTATCTGATGCACCACGACAAGGTGCTGGAATCATATGATATCAAACTGGGGTTCGCGCCTGTGGGCCACAAGGTGTACGAAGGTGACGGACGCACGCCCGAAGGGATCTATATGATCGACCGGCGCAATCCGAACAGCCGGTTCCACCTGTCGATCGGCATCAACTATCCCAATGAAATGGACCGCGCCCGCGCGGAAGCTTTGGGCAAAAGCCCCGGTGGCGATATCTTTATCCACGGTCAAAAGACCGCCAAGGACAAGAATCGCACCGATTGGACGTGGGGGTGTATCTCTGTCTCGAACGACGAGATGGAGGAGATCTATGCGATGGTCGGGAATAACACCCCCATCGCACTGAACCCCTGATATTTATCTAAAAGCGGGGGTGACCTTGGCGGTCACTTCCCCATCACCATGGTCCACCAGATCTTGCCGTTGTTTTCCTGATGCCAGGAAAAGCCCATGTTCAAAGCGTCCTTCGACATGATGATGCGGCGGGTGTCCGGTTTCTCCATCCACGCGGCAAGTGTTTCGAGCTCGGTCTCGTAGGTTTCCGAGATGACTTCGCCGACCAGCGCGCCGGTATACCCTACACGTTGGATGCGATCGACAGGGGACGACCCGTCAGACCCGAAGTGCCAGGGGCGGTTCTGCACCGCCATATCCCGCGAATGGGTCGCGGCGGCGGCGTTCAGTTGTGCGTCCAGTTGAACGGGTGCCAGACCGGAGGCACCGCGCAGCGCGTTCACGGAATCAAGCATGCGGAATTGCAGCTTGCCGGTATCATTGCGCCCAATCTTATAGACGGTAGGGCCGGGGCGACCGTCGGACGCAAGCGGGGTTGGTGCAGGGGTACAGGCCGCCAGCGCCACGGTCAGGGAAATAAGGATTGAAAACAGACGGATCATGGCGCAGCTCCACGCAATTGGGTTTGTCGTGCCATACAGCTTGATGCGTTGCAGATCAAACGCACATGAGCGTGAGCGCGCCTGTTAACGCTTGTTTGATTTGAAACTGCGACTTTCGAGCCATATACGACAGTATTATACTAGGTTGTAACTACCTTCAGGAGACATCTGATGTCTGATAAGAAATTTACCCTTTCGTCGCGCCGTGCTTTCCTTGCTGGCAGCGCCGCCATGCTGGCAACGCCCGCTCTGGCGCAAAGCAGCGTCAACAGCGAAGCGACCACGGAGACGGAGCGTGATCTGACCGAGACCGTGCGTCGCAACACCTCCAGCTTCCGCACGCTGGATTGGCAGCCGTACTTCAGCGACACCAAGAACGGGGCCATTCTTGTCGATATCGACAGCCGCGCGGTGCATTACTGGTCCGAGGATCAGTCGATCTACAAACTATACCCCTCAAGCGTACCGCTGACCGAGGAACTGACCCGCCGTGGGCGTACCAGCGTGATCCAGAAGGTCGTTGGCCCCACATGGCGTCCGACCCCGTCGATGCTGGAACGCAACCCAGAGTGGCCAGCGGTGATCGGGCCGGGCCCTGACAACCCCTTGGGCACCCACGCGCTGTACCTGAGCTGGACGTACTACCGTATCCATGGCACGCATGACACACGCAAGATCGGGCGCCGTTCGTCGAATGGCTGCATTGGCCTGTACAATGAACATATTGCTGAACTTTTTGGCATGGCGAACGTCGGCACCCAAGTGTTGCTTATTTGACAACTTTTTAGCGATTGTGGTGCTCAAAAGCTGAATCCGGGTTTGCAATTACCCGCTGATGCTGTTTAGAAAGTTTTACGAGGTAAGTCTTGGGCGCGTGCTATCACACTGTGAAGTACGCCTTTTCTGGAGGTTATGTTATGAAGAAACTCGTTCTCGCCGCTGCTCTGACAGCTGCTGCATCGAATGCATTTGCTGGTTCGCTGGCAGAGCCAATCATCGAAGCACCCGTCATCGTTGAAGAGTCCACCTCTTCTTCCTCGGGCATCCTGATTCCTCTGCTGCTGCTGGCCGTTGTTGCTGCTGCAGTTGCTTCCGACTAATTCGGTCGAAGTTTCAGTTAGAAAAAGGCGGTGTTCTACACCGCCTTTTTTTATGTCTGCCGTTCGGCGTCAGATGACAAGCGGACAAAAGAAAAGCGCCTGTAGCCACAGGCGCTTTTCTTTGTTTTCAGGTCCAAGCGGCGCGGGGGATTAGTCGATCCAGCCTTGCAGGTTTTCCTCGATCACATTGGACAGCGCCTTGATGTGCAAGTCGTCGTCATTGAGGCAGGGGATATAGTGAAACTCCTCCCCGCCCGCGTGTTCAAAGCTTTCCTTGATCTCTTCGTTGATCTCTTCCAGCGTTTCGATGCAATCGGCTGAAAAGGCAGGGGCACAGACCGCGATCTTTTTGTTACCGGCTTCGGCCTGCCGCGCGACCTCTTCCACGGTATAGGGCTGCAGCCATTCTTCGGGGCCGAATTTCGACTGGAAGGTCGTCATGATCTGGGTGTCGTCCCAGCCCAGCCGTTCCTTCAGCAGGCGCGTCGTTTTCTGGCATTGGCAGTGATAGGGATCGCCCTCCATCAAATAGCGCAGCGGGACACCGTGATACGAGCACAGCAGCTTGTCGGGCTTTGTCTCCATCTTGGCGTAGGCCTTCTCGATCGAGGTGGCGAGCGCTTCGATATAATCGGGGCGGTCGAAATAGGGTTCAACCGTGCGGGCGGCGGGCTGCCATTTCTCTTTGGCGAGCGCGGCGAAAAACGCGTCATTCGCGGTGGCAGAGGTGGCACCGGCGTATTGCGGGTACAGCGGGAAGAACAGGATCTTCTGGCAGCCCGCAGCGGTCATCGCCGCCACCTTGGATTGGGTAGACGGGTTGCCGTAGCGCATGCAGTAATCGACCATGACTGCGTCACCATACCGCGCCTGCATCGCGTCTTTTATCTTCGCGGTTTGCTGTTTGGTGATGGTCATCAGCGGGCTTTCCCCGGCCTCGTGGTTCCAGATCGACTTATACGCGGCACCGCTGGTGAAGGGGCGTTTCGACAGGATCACCAGTTGAAGCAGCGGTTGCCATTTCCACGGGCTATAGTCGATCACGCGGCGATCCGACAGAAATTCCGATAGATATCGGCGCATTGACCAGTAATCATAGTTGTCCGGCGTGCCGAGGTTCGCCAGCAGGATACCCACCTTGGGGGCGGGCACGGTGGGGTGGTCAGGCTGTGCATGGGCTGGGCGCTGCTGCGTCATCTGGCATTCCTTTTCTGCGTTTAGCGCTGAGATAAACGGTTATGGTCGCGCGTCAATCGCGCAGCGGCGTTTCCGCCGTGGCCAGCGCATCGGCCAAGCGCTGCTGCGCAGAGCCGGGTCGCAGGGGTTTGGGCTGGCTGTCCGCCGGTGCCCAGCCCGCCAGAAAGACCAGCTCAAAGCTTGCTTTGATGCGCCCCTCTGGCGTGGCGTAGTGGTCGCGGTAAAGTTGCCCCGCCGCGTCAAAGATCGCGCGGCCACTGGGGCGGCGCAGACGGCTGGTCAGGGCGTTGGCTTCTCCCATGGCGCGCAGGTCGCGCATCAGGTGCCAGATATCGCTGTATTCTGTCGTCAGCGTCACGGAATCCGCCACCGGCAGCGCAAGCCCCGCCCGTTGCAGCAGCCCGCCGATATCACGCAACTCGGCCATAGGGGCGATCCGCGGCGACAGCCCACCGGTGATCGACGCCTCGGCCTGACCCAGACAGGCGCGCAGCTCGTGCAGGGTCTGCCCGCCGAAACCAACGCTTAAAAACAGCCCGTCGGGTTGCAGGGCACGGCGTGACTGGATGATCTGACCGACGGGATCATTCGCCCAATGCATCCCCATCGCATGGACCACCAGATCATGCGCGCCCTGGGTCAGCGCAAGCGTATCGGTGTCCTCCACCAGCGTCGCGTTCGGATGCAGCGCGCCCCAGACCTGCGGGAAGCCTGTGACAATCGCTGCTGACGTAAAGGTTCTGTTAACCAGCGACAGCCGATCATCGACCTCTTCAAGCGCGGCGCGGTGCAGGAACAGGGCGTCATCGGTGGCGCGGCGGCGGTTGCGGGTCAGCGCCGCGCGATCGGTCAGGGTGTGTGAAGCGTTCATGAAAGGATAATAAGATCATGCGAGACCAGTTACAAACCGCTGTTGCGCTGATTTACCCGCCGTCCTGTCTGGCGTGCGGGGCGTGGGTGGCTGCTCATGGGGGGCTGTGCGGCCCGTGCTGGCGCGACACGGGGTTCATTGGAGGTGTGGTTTGCGAAACCTGCGGTATTCCCTTGCTGGGCGATCTGTCCGAGACAGACGTGCGCTGCGACGCCTGCCTTGCCGCGCCGCCGCCGTGGGACCACGGGCGCGCAGCCCTTTTGTACCGAGATACCGGCCGCCGGCTGGTGCTGGCGCTGAAACACGGCGACCGTCAGGACATCGCCAAACCCGCAGGACACTGGATGGCGCGGGTGATCGCGCCCTTCGTCACGCCTGACACTTTGGTGGTGCCCGTGCCGCTGCATTACGCGCGGCTGTGGAAGCGGCGGTTCAACCAATCGGCCCTGCTTGCCCGTGCGCTTGCCCGTGAACACAAGCTTGGGTGGTGCCCCGACGCGCTGCGCCGCGTCCGACGCACCGCCGCGCTAGAGGGGAAGGGACGCCGCGAACGCTTTGCCCATCTGGATGGCGCGATCACCGCCCATCCCCGCCGCGCCGTCCTGCTGCGTGGCCGTCCGGTGCTGCTGGTGGATGACGTGATGACATCGGGGGCGACATTACAGGCATCGGCGCGGGCCTGTCTGGAGGCACGTGCAGGGCCAATCTGCGTTGTGACACTGGCAAGAGTGGCAAAAGATACTTAAGTCTTGATCCAACCCATTTGTTGAAAGGACATCAACATGCAACCTGTTGAGATCTATACCTCCCCGCTGTGCGGCTTTTGCCATGCCGCCAAACGTTTGCTGAATGAAAAAGGCGTGAGCTTTGCCGAGGTCGACGTGCTTGCCCAGCCAGAGCGTAAGTCCGAGATGATCGAGCGTGCGAATGGCGGGCGCACTGTGCCGCAGATCTTTATCGGCGACACCCATGTCGGCGGCTGTGATGACCTTTACGCGCTTGAGCGTGCGGGCAAGCTGGACGCTTTGTTGGCCTCCTGATGCAGGCGGCGCTGATCCAGCTGAACGTCAGCGATACACCGGCCCGCAATCTGGCGGGCACGGTAGAGATGGTGCGCGATGCTGCGGCGCAGGGGGCGGCGTTTGTCCTCACGCCCGAGGTCACGAACTGCGTCTCGACCAGCCGCGACCACCAGCGCAGCGTTTTGCAGCACGAAGACGATGACATCACCCTCGCCGCCCTGCGGGATGTGGCGCGAGAGGCGGGCATCTGGCTGCTGATCGGGTCGCTTGGGCTGAAAACGCGGGATGCGGACGGGCGCTTTGCCAATCGGTCGTTCCTGATTGATCCGCAGGGGCAGATCAAGGCCCGCTACGACAAGATCCATATGTTCGACGTGGATATCGACGCGGGCGAAAGCTACCGCGAATCGGCAGGCTACCGCCCCGGCGATCAGGCGGTTGTGGCGCAGACGCCTTTCGCCAAAATCGGGATGAGCATCTGCTATGACATGCGTTTTCCCAAGCTCTATCAGGCGCTGGCGGATGCGGGGGCGACGATCCTGACCATGCCCGCCGCTTTTTCGCCCGTGACCGGTGCCGCGCATTGGCACATGTTGCTGCGGGCCCGTGCGATCGAGACAGGGTGTTTCGTGTTGGCCCCCGCGCAGACCGGCACCCATGCCAGCGACAGCCACAAGACCCGCGACACCTACGGCCATTCGCTGGTTGTTGCCCCGTGGGGCGAGGTGCTGCTGGATGCGGGCACCGCGCCCGGCATTTATCCGTTCACGCTGGACATGGCGCGTGTACAAGAGGCACGTACCCGCGTACCCAGTCTTGCCAACCGGCGGGATTTCAAGGCACCTTAGTAACGGCTTATGACGGAAAATCGAAACTCACTTGCGATCACATTGATCAGCGAATTGCTGTCGGCTGATCAACGGATGCGCAACCGGCTGACCCGGGCGCTGCCCAAAGGCATGGAGATTTCGCATTTTTCGGTGCTGAACAATCTGGCCTGGCATGACGGTGAAAAGACCCCCGCGCAGCTGGCCGAGACGTTCAATGTCACCCGTGGTGCGATGACAAATACGCTGAATAAACTGGTCTGGGCGGGCTATGTGCATATCCGCCCCGATTGGGACGATGCGCGGCGCAAGATGGTGGCGATCAGCCCCGCAGGCCGCAACGCGCGGGACCATGCGATCCGGCAAATCTCGCCGTTGATCAATGATGTGGCCGATGATCTGGGCGAGGCGCAGGTGCGTGCCACGCTAGATACCCTGCGCGCTCTGCGGCGCCAGCTTGAAGGCTGACGCCGGTTTGGGTCACTCTGGCTTCAGGCTGGCGGTGACGTAGTTCACGCTCAGGTCACGGTCCGACAGACGCCACGACCATGTGATCGGGTTGAACACGAACCCTTTGCGATCCACTGCCGTCAGGCCCGCCTTGTGCAGCAGGTCAAAGAGTTCATCCGGCGTGATGAATTTCGACCATTCATGGGTGCCCTTGGGTAGCCAGCGCATCACGTGCTCTGCCCCGACAATCGCCATCATGAAAGACTTGGGGTTGCGGTTCAGCGTCGAACAGATGTGCAGCCCGCCGGGTTTCAGCAGGGTGCGGCAGGCGATCAGATAATCGATGGGAGAGGCGACATGTTCGACCACCTCCATGTTCAGCACCACGTCGAATTGTTCCCCCGCTTCGGCGAGCGCCTCGGCTGTGGTGTGACGATAGTCGATATCGAGCCCCGATTGCTGCGCATGGACCTGCGCGACAGGGATGTTGCCCGCCGCGGCATCGGCACCGACCACGGTCGCACCCAACCGCGCCATCGGTTCCGACAGCAGCCCGCCGCCGCAGCCGATGTCCAGAATCCGCAGCCCGCGAAACGGTTCGGGCGATTTCAGGTCACGGTCGAACTCTCCGGCGATTTGGGAGGTGATGTAATCCAGACGGCAGGGATTGAGCATATGCAGCGGCTTGAATTTGCCGTTCTCGTCCCACCATTCGGCGGCCATGGCCTGAAACTTTTCGATCTCGGCGGGGTCAACAGTGCTTTGAGGCGCTTGCATTCTGATCTCTCTGTGCTCTTTTGGGTCCAATGACTATATAGGGCTGTAATGGACAAAATCCCGGACCAAAAGCGCGCAGTGCAATATCTTCACCCGCCGATCGACCCGTTCGATCAGCGGATGATGGATGTGGGCGATGGTCATTCGATCTATGTCGAACAATGCGGCAACCCCGATGGCATCCCCGTGGTGGTCCTGCATGGCGGCCCCGGCGGCGGGTGCAGCCCGTCGATGCGGCGCTATTTCGATCCGGCAAAATATCACGTGATCCTGTTTGACCAGCGCGGGTGCGGGCGGTCCAAGCCTTTTGCGTCGGTTATAAATAACACGACATGGGATCTGGTCGCGGATATCGAACGCATCCGCGAAGCGCTTGGCATCGAGAAATGGATCGCTTTTGGTGGCAGCTGGGGCGCGACGCTGGCGTTGATCTATGCCGAAACCCACCCCGAGATGGTGCGCAACATCATCCTGCGCGGCGTTTTCATGATGACGCAGGCGGAGCTTGACTGGTTCTATGGCGGCGGCGCGGGCAAGTTCTGGCCCGATCTTTGGGCGCGGTTTACCGGCCTGATCCCCGAAGCCGAGCATGGCGATCTGATTGCGGCCTACCACCGCCGGCTGTTCTGTGGCGACCGCATGACCGAGGTGAAATACGGCAAGGCCTGGGCCGCGTGGGAAAACGCGCTGGCCTCGATCCATGCGTCGGGCGGGTCGTATGAGGGACCGGGTGAATATTCGCGCACCTTCGCCCGGCTTGAGAATCACTATTTCACCAACGCCGGATTTCTTGAGTTTGATGGCCAGATCCTTGCGCATGTGGACCGCATTGCCCATATCCCCGGCGTGATTGTGCAAGGCCGCTACGATATGATTTGCCCCCCCTCCAGCGCGTATGAACTGGCGCAGGCTTGGCCCAATGCCGAGCTGAAGATGGTGCGCAATGCCGGTCACGCGCTGTCTGAACCCGGCATCAGCGCTGAACTGGTGCGCACGATGGACAGGATTGCTGCGCAATGACCCGCTCTTTGATGGATCGCCGTGCTTTATTTGCCTCGGGTGCTGCGGCGGCCTTGCTGGCGGCGACAGGTGTGTCGGCGGCGTCCATGCCCAAAGCGGGCGGGCGGTTGCGGATGGCGCTGTCGGGGGCGGCGCGCAGCGATACCTGGGGGCAGGGCGATGGCCTGTTCATGCAGGTGGCGCGGCAGGGGCTGATCTTTGATACGCTGACCGAAATCGCCGCCGACGGCACCCTGCGCGGAGAGCTGGCAACAGCCTGGCAAGGCAGCGCCGACGGGCGCGTCTGGCTGGTCGATCTGCGCAAGGATGTATTGTTTCACGATCAGCGCCCCATGACCGCGCGCGATGTTGTCGCGTCCCTCGCGCTGGACGGTGTGGTAGAGGCGACGGGCCCCCATCAGCTGCGCATCACGATGGATGCGCCCGCGATGGACTTGCCCTTTACGCTGGCGGACCCGCGTCATGTGATCCGCGCCGCCCATGCGATGGACGACGGCATCGGGACCGGCCTGTACCGTCTGCGAAGATTTACGCCGGGTCAGCAGGTTTTGGCCGAACGTGTGGCGGATCACTACAAAGGGCGCAGCGCCGGCTGGTTCGATACGGTTGAACTGGTGTCCATTCCCGCGCAGCAGGTTCGTGCGCAGGCGATGGCTGAATATCTGGTCGAAGCGGCAGACCTGAATGATGGCGAAGCCCTTCAATCCTATGATGATATTGCCTTGCTGCCCCATGCACGCGGGGTGACCCATGCGGTGTCACGCAGCATCGCCATGCCCCTGCGCACCGGCCAGCATCGCCCGCTGGACAACCTGCGCGCCGCCGAACGCTGGTGGCTGGCCTAAGCAGGGCAGGCACACGGGGCTTGCAGTTTCACATATACAGGCGTATATGACGTCTCAACAGCGGCGCATCGGGGTCCACACCTGAGGCTCCACCGATCTTGAACACGGGCCGCGCGCCCGTTTTTTTGTGCCTGCTCGAAACTGCAGGATGATAGTGAGATTATGAACAACGACCTGATTGCAAAAGCAGCCATTGATCGCCGCATGGCCGAGATCATCACACCGGTGATCGAGGATATGGGGTTTGAACTGGTGCGCGTTCGCCTGATGTCGGGCAAGTCGACGACGTTGCAGGTGATGGCAGACCGTCCCGATGGCGGTATCGAGGTGGACGAGCTGGCCCTGATCAGCCAATCCATCAGCGCTGTCATGGATGTCGAGGATCCGATCCTTGATGAATACACCCTTGAAGTGTCGAGCCCCGGCATCGACCGCCCGCTGACGCGGCTCAAGGATTTCGAGATGTTCGAGGGCTATGAGGCCAAGATCGAGACCGGCGAACTGATCGACGGCCGCCGCCGCTTCAAGGGCGAGCTGGCAGGCGTCGAGGATGACGAGGTGCTGATCAACGTCGAGGAAGGCACCATCGGGCTCAAGTTCGATTGGCTGACCGACGCCAAACTGGTTCTGACCGACGATCTGATCAAAGAAATGCTGCGCCAACGCAAAGCGTCCGGTGCGATTGACGAAACCAAATTCGATGACATCGAGACCGAAGGGTCCACCGAGGGAGACGACTAAATGGCCATTACATCTGCCAACCAGCTGGAACTGCTGCAAACCGCCGAGGCTGTGGCCCGCGAAAAGATGATCGACCCCAATCTCGTGGTTGAAGCGATGGAAGAATCGCTCGCTCGGGCGGCGAAGTCGCGCTACGGCGCTGAGATGGACATTCGCGTTTCCATCGACCGCAAGACCGGTCGCGCGACCTTTACCCGTGTGCGTACGGTTGTGGCCGATGACGAGCTTGAGAACTATCAGGCGGAGTTCACGGTAGAGCAGGCCAAGCAGTATATGGCCAACCCCGAAGTCGGTCAGGAATTCAGCGAAGAAGTCCCACCGGTTGAAATGGGCCGTATCGCCGCACAATCCGCCAAGCAGGTGATCTTGCAGAAGGTCCGCGAAGCCGAGCGTGACCGCCAGTACGAAGAATTCAAGGACCGCGCCGGCACGATCATCAACGGTCTGGTCAAGCGCGAGGAATATGGCAACGTTATCGTCGATGTGGGCGCTGGCGAAGCGATCCTGCGTCGCAACGAGAAAATCGGCCGTGAAAGCTATCGCCCGAACGACCGTATCCGCGTGTACATCAAGGATGTGCGCCGCGAACAGCGTGGCCCGCAGATCTTCCTGAGCCGCACCGCGCCCGAATTCATGGCCGAGCTGTTCAAGATGGAAGTGCCTGAAATCTATGACGGCATCATCGAGATCAAGGCCGTTGCCCGTGACCCCGGTTCGCGCGCGAAAATCGCTGTCATCTCTTATGACGGCTCCATCGACCCTGTGGGGGCCTGCGTTGGTATGCGCGGCAGCCGCGTTCAGGCCGTTGTGAACGAGCTTCAGGGCGAAAAGATCGACATCATCCCGTGGAACGAAGACCAGCCGACGTTCTTGGTGAACGCGCTTCAGCCTGCCGAGGTCTCCAAGGTTGTTCTGGATGAAGAAGCCGGCAAAATCGAAGTCGTCGTTCCCGAAGAACAACTGTCGTTGGCGATTGGCCGTCGTGGTCAGAACGTGCGTCTGGCATCGCAGCTGACCGGTCTGGACATCGACATCATGACCGAAGAGCAAGAGAGCCAGCGCCGTCAGGCAGAGTTCGAACTGCGCACCAAGCTGTTCATGGACAATCTGGATCTGGACGAATTCTTTGCCCAGCTTCTGGTCTCCGAAGGGTTCACCAACCTCGAAGAAGTCGCCTATGTCGAAGTGGACGAGCTGCTGGTCATCGACGGTGTTGACGAAGACACCGCAAGCGAACTGCAAGCCCGCGCCCGTGACGTGATCGAAGCGCAGAACAAAGCGGCGCTTGATGCGGCGCGCGCCTTGGGTGTGGACGACACGCTTATTGAATTCGACGGTCTGACACCCCAAATGATTGAGGCACTGGCCAAAGACGACGTTAAAACGCTCGAAGATTTCGCGACTTGCGCGGATTGGGAGCTGGCCGGCGGCTGGACTACCGTGAATGGCGAACGCACCAAGGATGAAGGGACACTTGAACCTTTCGATCTGTCGCTGGAAGATGCGCAAAAGCTGATCATGACCGCGCGCGTCCTGCTGGGCTGGGTCGATCCTGCCGAGCTTGAAGCGGATGATGTCGACGAAGAGTTCGATGCCGACATCGACACGGACGAGGAGGCCGAGGCCTGATCGCGGGGCCTTGGGGAACGATATGACACGTGGTGGCGTTTCTAAAGACCGGCAAGACGGTCCCGAACGAAAGTGTATCGCCACTGGCGAGGCGCAGCCCAAAAACGGGCTGATCCGCTTTGTCATTGGTCCCGACATGCATGTTTTCCCGGATATCATGGGGAAACTGCCCGGTCGGGGGATGTATGTGTCAGCGGATCGGGCCGCGTTGGAAAAAGCGGCCAAGAAGGGTCTGTTCGCCCGCTCGGCCAAGCAACCTGTCAAGGTTGCGGATGATTTGGTGGATGAAGTTGAAAAGCAACTTGTCCGCCGTGTGGTTGACCTGATTTCGTTGCAACGCAAGGCGGGCAAGGCCGTTGCGGGCTACGAAAAAGTCAAAGGTTGGCTGCAAATGGAAGAAGCCGAAGTGTTGATCCAGGCAGTAGATGGATCGGGCCGCGGCAAATCGAAACTAAGCACGCCGCATTACGGCCATTACATTGGCTGGCTGACGGCAGACGAATTGGGG
>NZ_DGMH01000024.1:367-5455 GCF_002388305.1 Sulfitobacter sp. UBA4523 | reverse complement strand
ACACTATGGCCATTACATTGGTTGGTTGACAGCCGATGAATTGGGTTTGGCATTCGGTCGCCAAACTGTGATACATGGGGCGCTCGCCTCTGGTGGTCTTACCTCTCGTGTTGTAGAGGAGGCTCAGCGGTTAAAAGGCGTGCGCATAAACGAGGGTGGCAACGGTCACCCGAAAGGATAGACGAGCTTCATGAGCGATAGTGACGGCAAAAAGACATTGGGCCTGCGGGGAGCGTCTTCGCGTCCCGGCAACGTAAAGCAAAGCTTTAGCCACGGGCGGACGAAAAACGTCGTGGTCGAGACCAAGCGCAAGCGCGTTGTGGTGCCCAAACCTGCTGGCGCAAAAGCCGGCGGCGGTAGCAATCCATCGCTCGGGGATCCCTCCAAGCGTCCGGCAGGGATCACCGATTCCGAAATGGAACGCCGGCTGAAGGCGGTTCAGGCTGCCCGCGCCCGCGAGGCGGAAGAAGCCGAAGCACGCGCAGCCGAGGAAAAGGCCCGCGCAGAAGACCGCGAGCGTCGTCGTGCCGAGATCGAGGCGAAAGAAGCCGAAGAGCGTGAGCGCGAGGAAAGCCTGAAGGCGAAAGCCGAAGAGGACGAGCGCCGCAAGAAAGAAGCGGAAGCCGCAGCAGCCGCTGCCGCAGCCCCCGCAGCGGCCCCTGCCGCGCCGCGTTCGCCGAACATCAAATCCGGCGCACCGACCCCTGCGGCCCGCAAGAAAGAAGGCGACCGCGAAGAAACCAACAAGCGCAACAAGGGTGGCGACGATAGCCGTCGTTCCGGCAAACTGACGCTGAACCAGGCTTTGTCCGGTGGCGAAGGTGGCCGTCAACGGTCCATGGCGCAGATGAAACGCAAGCAGGAACGCCAGCGCCAGAAGGCAATGGGCGGTTCGGTTGAGCGTGAAAAGGTCGTGCGCAACGTCAACCTGCCTCCGGCGATCGTGGTTTCCGAACTGGCGAACCGGATGGCCGAACGCGTTGGCGCTGTCGTCAAAGCATTGATGACAAACGGCATGATGGTCACGCAGAACGAAACCATCGACGCTGACACAGCCGAGCTGATCATCGAGGAATTCGGCCACAAAGTGGTGCGCGTTTCCGATGCTGACGTTGAAGACGTGATCAAGGAAGCCGAAGACGATCCGAAAGATCTGGTCTCGCGTCCTCCGGTTATCACGATCATGGGCCACGTTGACCACGGTAAGACATCGCTGCTTGACGCGATCCGCAAAGCCAAGGTTCAGTCCGGCGAAGCGGGCGGTATCACACAGCACATCGGTGCCTATCAGGTCACAACCGACAACGGTCAGGTTCTGAGCTTCCTCGATACACCGGGCCACGCGGCCTTTACCTCGATGCGGTCGCGCGGTGCGCAGGTCACCGACATCGTTGTTCTGGTGGTCGCGGCGGATGATGCTGTGATGCCTCAGACGATCGAAGCGATTAACCACGCGAAAGCGGCCAAGGTGCCAATGATCGTGGCGATCAACAAGATCGACAAATACGAAGCGAACCCTGACAAAGTCCGTACGGACCTGCTGCAGCACGAGGTTATCGTTGAAAAGATGTCCGGTGAAACACAGGACGTCGAAGTATCGGCCACCACGGGGCAAGGTCTGGACGAACTGCTGGAAGCCATCGCGCTGCAAGCGGAACTGCTGGAACTGAAAGCGAACCCGAACCGCGCCGCGGTCGGTGCCGTGATCGAAGCGCAGCTTGACGTGGGCCGCGGCCCCGTTGCGACTGTTCTTGTTCAGAACGGTACGCTGCGTCAGGGCGACATCTTTGTTGTGGGCGAGCAGTACGGTAAGGTCCGTGCGCTGATCAACGATCAGGGCGAGCGCGTGAAAGAAGCAGGCCCATCCGTGCCGGTAGAGGTGCTTGGCCTGAACGGGACACCGGGTGCGGGCGACGTTCTGAACGTCACCGACACCGAAGCGCAGGCGCGCGAGATTGCGGAATACCGTGAAAAAGCCGCCAAAGACAAACGCGCTGCGGCTGGTGCTGCGACGACGCTGGAACAGCTGATGGCGAACGCCAAGGTGAACGAAACCATTAGCGAGCTGCCTTTGTTGATCAAAGCAGACGTTCAGGGTTCTGCCGAAGCGATCGTTCAAGCGATGGAGAAAATCGGCAACGATGAAGTCCGCGTGCGCGTCCTTCACTCGGGCGTGGGTGCGATTACCGACACCGATGTGGGTCTTGCCGAAGCCTCCAACGCGCCGATCATCGGTTTCAACGTCCGTGCAAACGCCTCGGCCCGTGCCTCGGCAAACCAGAAGGGTGTCGAGATCCGGTATTACTCTGTCATCTATGACATGGTTGATGATGTGAAAGCTGCCGCAAGTGGCCTGCTGAGCAACGAGATCCGCGAACACTTCATCGGCTATGCGTCGATCAAAGAGGTATTCAAGGTGACCGGCGTTGGCAAGGTTGCGGGCTGTCTGGTGACCGAAGGCAAAGCAAGCCGCGCCGCTGGTGTGCGCCTGCTGCGCGACGATGTCGTTATCCACGAAGGCACGCTGAAAACGCTCAAGCGCTTCAAGGACGAAGTTGCCGAAGTACCGTCAGGCCAGGAATGTGGTATGGCGTTCGAGAACTACGAAGACATCCGTCCGGGCGACGTTATCGAAATCTTCACACGTGAAGAAGTCGTGCGCACGCTGGACTAAGTCACACTTCGTCCGATATCTGATGATCAGAAGCCCGGTTAAATGTCCGGGCTTCTGTCGTCTCAAAGACCCGTTTATCTTCGTTAAAGCTCAGCCGGTCGACACAGACCTGATCGTCCGAGATCTTCACAAGGTTGAAATCATTCGGCTCACCGCGCACGCGCGACGACAGGCTGGTCCCCGCATGCAACTGGATCGCCGTGGTGCCGCCGGATTCGACGGTAAAATTCTCTGCGTGCCACGTGTGAAGGTGCCCCGACAGGATCAGGTTCGCCCCGCAAGACAGTAGCTTTTCCAGCGCGATTTCGGCACCGGGTATGGGCTTTTTCTTGGTGTGATTGGGATGCTCTAGCGGGTGATGCACCACTAACACGCGGGCTTTGCGCGCGGCGGTGTCATCCATCGCCTTGCAGGCTTGCGCGATACGCCCTGCCGTCAGCTTTCCCGTCTGCCACGAAAAGCGATCGACCGAGTTGATGCCGATGACGACCATATCATCGTCCTCATACCGAGGCGTCAGATCGGCGTTGATCCATTTGCGATACCGCCGCCACGGCATGAAAAACCGTTGGAACGGGCGGTCAAGCAGGACATCGTGGTTCCCCGGCACACCCAAGACAGGCGCGTTGATCCGCTGGATAAAGTTATGCGCTTCCTCGAACTGGCTACGCCGCGCGCGCTGCGTGAAATCGCCCGAGATGGCGACGATATCGGGGTTCAGTTCGTTCACACAAGAGAGCAGCGGTTCCAGCAGGTCGGGTCGATCCTTGCCAAAGTGTAAATCTGAGAGATGTACCAATGTGCTCATCTGACGGCCTCGTTAAATTCGGCAGGAACGATCAGCTGCAGGGCCTCGCGCTGCATGTGCAGTTTGAACGGGCCTTTCATGCGGCTTAGCTCTCCGTCGCGGGCGACAGGGCGTGATTTATGCGGCATCTCAAGCGTGATCTCGTTCCCGCAGTGCATTTGATAGTCGGTTTCACGTTTCGCGACCCCAAGGGCCAGCGCGGCGGCGTGTTTGAACAGCCCCCAACGGTTCGTATCGGGGGCAACCAGCAGCACCATGCCGCCCTTGGCGATACAGTCTTCGCCGCTCAGCCCCATTTGGTTCAGCTGAAAGGCGTTGCTGATTGCAAAGACCAGCGGTGTCCTATGTTTAAAGGATTTGCCATCAATCGTCACCGTCAGCCTGAGCGGCGCGCGGAGTGTTGCCAGCGCTTTGACCACCGACCAATAGGCCGCAACACGGCTGCGGCCCCAGCGGTCATAGATGCCTTCGCGGGTTTTCAGGATGGCGGCATAGGCCCCGATGCTGGCGTTGTTCAGAAACGCGTTGCCATTGATCTTGGCGATGTCCGTCGGGCGCAGGACGCCCTTGGCGACGACATCCACGGCTTCGTCAACGGTTTCGGGCAGGTTCAGCGAACGGGCGAAATAGTTAAAGGTGCCCGCGGGGATAATCCCCATCTGGTTGGGCACATGCGCCAAGCCCGAGGCGACGCCGCTGATGGTTCCGTCGCCGCCTGACGCGACGATGGTGGCGTCGGGGTTCGCTTCGGCAGTGGATTGCGCCACCTGCCCCAAATCCGCGCCATTGGGCGAGAATTCAACGAAGCTGACGGGAATGTCGTGGTGTTGAAACCTGTCTGAAATCCGGGACTTACGCTCTGTCCCGTCTTGGCGGCCGGAGCCCTTGTTCAGAATAACGATAACACGTTGAGGCTTCATGATTGATCCATCCTTGATGACCTAAGCAAACGCTTGGGGCAGGGGGATGGTTCAGATGTTTTGCGTGTGCGTGATCAGTTCCGGCGCTGGATTGGCTTGCCGGTATAGATCGCGTCATCAACCTTAACCGATATGCGGCCGTCGGGCATGTCGCGGACGAAAATACCCTGGACGGATACGGTGGAACCGATGGTGATTGTGCGAAGCATTGCTTCCTCCCAGAAGAACCTGAAGTTGCATCTTTATAAGCGACAATTTGCCTAAGTCTAGCAACAAAAAAGTCAAGGAGGCAGTATTCACGCGCGTAAAGAAACAGATGAGAGGTCGCGCTGGCCCTAAAGCCAGTCGCGCAGGATCGGAATCAGGGGAATGTCCGCTGGGGGCATTGGATAATCTTTCAGCGCATTGGCACGGACCCATTTCAGGTTTTGCCCCTCGCGCGCCTGCGGTGTGCCGTTCCATTTGCGGCAGGCAAACAGCGGCATCAACAGGTGGAACTCATCGTAGGCATGGCTGGCAAAGGTCAACGGGGCAAGGCAGGACGCCCATGTGTCGATGCCCAGTTCTTCTTGCAACTCGCGGATCAGCGCGGCTTCGGGGGTTTCGCCGGCTTCGACCTTGCCGCCCGGAAACTCCCACAAACCGGCCATGGATTTGCCGGGCGGGCGCTGTGCCAAAAGCACGCG
>NZ_DGMH01000024.1:0-179 GCF_002388305.1 Sulfitobacter sp. UBA4523 | reverse complement strand
TCGATATAGCCGTGGGTCAGGTCGCAGGTCCAAACCGTTGCTTTGCCGTCGCCAAGGCCCAGATCAACGCCGATGGTGATGTTCTGGCCCTTCATATGCGCCGCCGCTGCCTCTTCCGAGTAGTCGGGGCTGCGCCAGCCGTCTTTGGCCACCTCGATATCGCCAAAGCGGATCGACAG
>NZ_DGMH01000016.1:41540-63135 GCF_002388305.1 Sulfitobacter sp. UBA4523 | reverse complement strand
CCGCCCCTGGGCACCACTTTTTGTCATAACATGCTGATATCCCTCGGTTTCTTTGAGAAACTGCGCGGGCGTAGGACATGGTGCGTCCGTACCAACCTTGCTCGCCTTATGAAGGAGCAACCTGTTGACCGATACCGTTAAGAAAGTCAGCATCACGCTGGATTACGAGGTACAAAACCTCGACACTCTGTTTCAAGCCGCCAAGAATGCCTTGGAGGAACTCAGAGCCAAGACGATTGCTGAGCACGGCGAGAGCGAAGACAGGCGATACGCCCAACCATTGGACCAACTGATCCAGACCGAGCTTCACGATACAGCTACAGGCGTGTTGCAGCCCAGCCTGTGCGTTGAGGTTATTTTGGACAGATTAATATACGACGTTCCTGGCACTCAGCTAGCAGGGATCACATCCGGTCCAATAGCATAAGCGCCAACAAACAGGCACACGAGGGGCGGCTAAATCATAGCGACCCACACTGCCCCTCACACCAATTTCCGCATCCATTTCGCAAGAACCTCAAGGGGGTAACCCCTTCCGTAGGCATGTCCAACGCCATCAGTTTGCCACCCCCCGAGCTGATCTACGATGTCTGAAGGGCACTCAACGGCGCGGAGACGGTCTCTTAGTGAGTGGCGGAAACTATGCATGGTACACCCAGTCGGCACCATCGGCTTCAACCACTTATTTAGTGCGGCGCTGGCTGAGTTAGCATTCGTTAGCTGGCCTCTGTTGTACCTTGGGAAGGCGTGAACTTGGCCCGCTGCGTGAAAGTGGATACGCTGAGCGGCCCATAGCGCTTTACCGACAAGGGGGATTTCCCGGGAACTACCAGCCGTTTTGAGGCGTCTCCAGGGGTGCTCTCGGATGATGACTTTCTTACAGTCACCTTCCACCACCAGATCGGTCAAAGCTAGCCCTGTCGCTTCAGCTAAGCGCATACCTGTGTCAGAAACCAACGCCACAAGCCAACGCAAGTCGTCGTCCAGTGAAACGCACTCCGCCTGCACAGTGTCGATTACTTCTCCCACTAGCGGCTCACGCTCTTGCACCCCAGCCTGACGGTCGAAGTATACCCCGCTGAAAGGGTTGTTGAACGACACCCCTGCCTCGCTTGCTGCGAAGTTAGTGACGGACCGGACGGTGCCGAAGATGCGGGTGATACTGCTCCCCGACAGCCCGCGCTTGATCAGCGCATCCCGGAAGGCATTGGCGTCCTTCTTCGTATAGCCGCGAAGGTCTTTATCTCCCGCGACATCGATCACGTACCCACAGGAACGCTCCGCAGCCCTGTGAAAGGTCACAGGACGCCCATGACCCTTTTGTTTAAGATAGATAGACACGGCCTCAGATAGAAGCACAGCGTCGCCTATCGCCACCTCTGGCGCTGCCTGGGCGGAACTCGAGGTCATCCGCAAGCGGTGCTTACCGGGCAGCTCCGCATCCTTGCAACGGAGGTAGTACCAGTATTCGTCGAGTTGGTCAGCCGCCCGCCTAGCCCGAGTTGTAGCGACCTGCGCAGACCTCGTTCTCAAAGAATATGAAATTTTCCGTGTGTCGTAATGCCTCAAGAGGTCCGTTGGGACACGTCTCTCGAAATAGAAGATGCCGTTCTTTGTGAACGAGAAAGGCACCAAATTGTCATACACCATGTCCTACGCCCGCGCAGTTTCTCAAAGAAACCGAGGGATATCAGCATGTTATGACAAAAAGTGGTGCCCAGGGGCGGAATCGAACCACCGACACGAGGATTTTCAATCCACTGCTCTACCCCTGAGCTACCCGGGCACCGGAGACCACCGTAGTGGTCGGGTGTGCGGGTTCTAGGAGTTTGCGGCGGGGGTGTCCAGAGGGTTTTGCCATGTTTGGCAAAGGTTTTTTCGGAAAGTTCTAATGCGGCTTGTCGGGGGCGTTCAAAGCGGCCTCGGTGGCTTCGATTGCGGCCTCGATATCCTCGGGGTCGCGGCTGGGGGTCGCGTAGCTGCCGTTCAGCCACTTGGCCAGATCCACGTCAGCGCAGCGCCCGGAACAGAAGGGGCGATACTTGGGAGAGCTTTCACGGTCGCAGATCGGGCAGGTCACTTCAGAACCTCAGCCAAAGGCATACGGGCGCGTTTGCGTTGCAGTTCGTAGTGGCCCAAAGGGGTCCAGCCGACCAGCGTCGTTTCCACGTCATCGGCGCGGAAGGCCTGGCGCAACGCGGTCTCGAACGGGCGGCGATCTTTTTTGGGCATGGGTGCAAGGTCAAGCGTGATCTGCCCGCCCAACCCGCGCAGACGCAGAGCACGGGGCAAGGCGCGGGCACAGGCCATATTCGCTTTGATCCCGGCAGCAAGGGACACGTCCGCACCGGTGTTCACATCAACGGCCACCAACGCACGGGTGGGCTCCACAAACAGAAAGGCACCGCCGTCAAGCGCGACACGCGGCTGCGAGAGGCTGTCGACAGTGTCCAACACGCCATGGGTTTCAAAACCACCGGGGTCGGTCACGACGTCGGCGGGCTCGACCCAGTCGCGCCAAGCCAGAATATGCGGACCATCGCCTTCGGACAGGACCTCCATGTCGGTGGATGGGTCGTCCAATACCTTGTCCGCCAGCGCCAGCATCGCGTCGATATCATCGGCGATGTCATCGGCATCCGCGCCAGCGCAAGAGGACCGGAGAATCAGGCCATGTGCGGCCCCGTCGGACGCTTCATGCGCAATTTCGAGCAGCCGGTCGCGTTCTTCCTCGTCGCGGATACTGCGCGAGATATTGGTGCCGGGTGCGCCCGGCGTCACGATAACATAGCGGCTTTTGAACAGCAGCTTCTGGGTGACGGGAACGGCCTTGCCGGGTTCAGCATAGCCGGAGACCTGCACGAGAATGGGTTGCCCCGGTGCGAGCCCCTTGATCTGGCGCAGAAACGCAGAGCCGTCGGGCGTTTTCAAAAACATCCCCCCCTGCCCCTTGACCGGACGATCCGCGATGGCGCGGTAGATCGTGCCGGGGCGCGGGCCGTCGCTGTCGATCAGAAGGTCATCCAGCTTGCCGTCCACGATCAGCGCGGCGGCTTCGATGTCGCCAAAATGGTCCAGAACGATCGTACGGCCCTTCATGAGGTCTCTCCTGCGAAAACATATCCTGCAGCACGCAGCAGGTTTGCGGTTTCGGCCAGTGGCAGGCCGACAATGCCGGTGAATGATCCGCTGATCCACGGGATAAGGGCTCCTGCCGGGCCCTGAATACCATAGCCGCCGGCTTTGCCCTGCCAGTCACCGGTTGCCAGATAGGCCGTGATCTCGGCGTCTGACAGTCGTTTCATGCGGACGGTGCTGACCACATCGCGCTGCCACAGCTTGTCGCCGCGCTTGACCGCGACGGCCGTGATGACCTTGTGGCGACGCCCCGACATGAGGCGCAGGAAACGGATCGTCTCTGCTTCATCCGCAGGCTTGCCCAGGATTCGCCGCCCCACTGCGACGGTGGTATCGGCACACAGCACGATATCATCGGCCCCCGCCTGCACGGCGGCGGCTTTTTCACGGGCCATACGCGCACAATAGGGGCGCGGCAGTTCGGCGGTATGGGGGGTTTCATCGATATCGGGCGCGCGAATATCGTCAGGCACAACGCCGATTTGCGCCAGCAATTCCTTGCGGCGCGGACTTCCTGATCCGAGGATAAAACTCATATGCGATCCTAGATCGCTGCCCGAAAACCACTAGGTGATTCTCGGAAAAGCGTATTATTTAAAGCGGTAATTGATCCGGCCTTTGCTCAGATCATAGGGGGTCATTTCCACCTGTACCTTATCGCCAGCCAGAACACGGATGCGGTTCTTGCGCATCTTTCCTGCCGTATGTGCGATGATCTCATGGCCGTTTTCAAGCTCGACCCGGAACGTCGCGTTCGGCAGAAGTTCTTTCACGATACCGGGGAATTCGAGCGTGTCTTCCTTGGCCATGGTCTCTCCTTGAACACTTTGCCCTGCAATTTCAGGACGCAGGCTTAAATGGGCGCAATTTTCCCTTTTTTCAAGGGGTATTCACATCAAAGGCACGTTTATGGCCGTTGCGTCACGCCCGAACTGATCCTCCCAGTGGTTTCGGTTCAAAACCACCCCGTCCGCACGCACGCGGCTGATCTGGGTGATATCGACCTCGGCGAAGGTCCAGCCGGGCACGTTGATCTCGGCGGCGGCAAGGACTCCGGTGGATGGAAAGCCCACATCCGGCGGGCAGAAGATGCCGCCCGCCCCGTAAGATGTGCCAAGCGCCTCTGACCAATCCGCAGGGCCGATGCAGGATGACATGGCCGTAACGCATTGATTTTCCAGTGCCCGCGCCATGGATCCGATGCGGACACGCCAGTAGCCTGCCAGCGCCTCGGTCACGCTCGGCACGGCGATGATATCGCAATCGGCAAGAGCACGGCCCAGCAGGGGAAACTCGCTGTCATAGCAGATGAGGATGCTGATCTTGCCCAATGTGGTCTCGAAGATGCGCAGAGGCTCCCCGCCGACCACGCCCCAGACCTCACGTTCGAATCGGGTCATGATCTGCTTGTCCTGCACCCCGACTTGACCTGAAGGGGTGATCAGACGTGCGCGGTTCACCGGACGAGCGGCGGCAGGCGTCACCGCGGGCCCCGATGCCGCAACGATATGCACACCATATTCCGCCGCCAGCTTTTGATGCGCCGCATCCGCATCCGCCAACCGGTCAGAGACCGCAAACAGCGACGCCTCAAGATTGCCCGCCACGTCAAGGCCAGCGAGCGTCGCAAGCTCCATCGCGCCGTATTCGGGGAAAACCAACAGCTCTGCCCCGCTGGCGGCCGCCGTTGCGACCCAGCCTGCAAGCTTGTCTTCATATTGCGCCCAGCTGGTCAGGACATCCAGCGGGTATGCGGCGGTTGCGATTTTCATGAGGCCTCCGGTGCGTGATTTCCCTTATGGTGCGCCGCGCGCGGCCAAGCTTCAAGTACCACCACCCCACCCCAGGGCTCATTTCACTTTTGTGAAACTATGGGCGCATGATCCGCGACAAGCTTGCCAATTTATCGGGCATGCTTCACAAAATTGGAAAGAACGAAGGGGGCGAGCACCATGATCAAAAAGGGCATCACCCTGCGCGGTATAGAGGTATTCGAGGCTTTGGCCAGCCGTGGTTCGGTCGCACAGGCCGCCGCGCTGACAGGGTTAAGCCAACCCGCCGTGAGCCAGCAGATCAGCAACCTAGAAGCAGCCATGGGCACCGCCCTGATCGACCATAGCACACGCCCCATGCGTCTGACCGCGGCGGGCGAAAGCTTTCTGCGGCACAGTGGCGCGGCGCTGACCCATATCCGGCTCGCGCAATCCGAGCTGACGGTCATGGATCTTGCCAATCTCAGCGACCTGAGCCTTGGCGTGATCGACGACTTTGACAACGATGTCACGCCGCGTCTGGCGACCCTACTGGCCGATAGTATGGCAGGCTGTCGCTTTCGCATGGTGACCGACGGCAGCAAGGGGCTGATCCAGTCGGTGCAGGACAAATCGCTTCATGTCGCCATTGCGGCCACCAGTGGGGATGCAAAAAGCGGGCTGATCGAGATTCCGCTGGCCCGCGATCCCTTTGTGATCGTCACCCCGGCCAGCTTTGACGGCGACAGCGCTGCGCTGATGACGGGGCGATCCGCCCTGCCCTTTGTTAAATACGCGGCAGACCAGTTGATCGCCGACCAGATCACCAACCACCTGACGCGCAGCAATATCACCCTGCCTTCGCAATTCGAGATCGGCAGCCATCTCGCCCTGATGGCGATGGTGGCACGGGGTATCGGCTGGGCCATCACGACGCCCTTCGGCTATTGCCGCGCAGAGCGGTTTCACCGGCAGCTAGCGGTACACCCGCTCCCCACGCCCGGATTAACGCGACAGATCTCGCTGTTTGCGGGGGCAGACTGGACGGGGCCGGTGCCCCAGAATATTGCCGACACGATGCGGCAACTGCTTCGGACCCACATGATCGCGCCAACGGTGGCGCAGTTGCCGTGGCTTTCTTCCAGCTTCGAGGCGTTAGAGGGCTGACCGCTTGCGCAAAAGCTGCGCGGCTGGTTCACTTGGCGCGTAAAACAAAGGGGCTGACATGAGCAAGATCGTCATTCTGACCGGCGCGGGCATTTCTGCGGAAAGCGGCATTGATACCTTCCGCGCCGAAGACGGGCTTTGGGCGCAGCACCGGGTCGAGGACGTCGCCACTCCCGAAGGCTTTGCCCGCGACCCGCAACTGGTGGTCGATTTCTATAACGGTCGCCGCAAACAGGCGGCAGAGGTATCGCCGAACGCCGCGCATCAAGCGCTGGCCAGACTGCAGGCGAATTATGCCGGACAGGTGGTGATTGTGACGCAGAATGTCGATGATCTGCACGAACAGGGCGGCGCGCGGGTGATCCATATGCACGGCGCGCTGAATTCGGCGCTCTGCGCTGCCTGCGACCACCGTTGGTCCGCACCTATGGTCATGGCTGTCGGTGATCCCTGCCCCGCCTGCAATGCCCCAGCCGCGCGGCCCGACATCGTTTGGTTCGGCGAAATGCCCTATGACATGGACGAGATTTTTGACCATCTGGCCGAGGCCGATATCTTTGCAGCCATCGGCACCTCTGGCAACGTCTACCCCGCCGCCGGTTTCGTGGCAGAGGCGCGGCGCAATGGGGCCCATACGGTAGAGCTGAACCTCGAACGTTCTGCCGTGGGGAACCAGTTCGCCGAACACCGCACCGGTCCGGCGACACGTGTGGTCACCGATTGGGTGGAGCAACTCTTGGCCACCCCACCCCAGCAGCGGCCCGCGCTTTAGCACAGATCGGGCCGCTACCATTCATGGGGGCGAAAGGGCTCAGTCTTTTGGCATCTCGTGACCGGTGTGATCCATATCACCGTGGTCATGCTTCATCTTGCCGTGGTTCGGCTTGCGATCCTGATCGACCATCACCTCGATCTCGACCGCACCGGCCTTTTCGAACTCAAGTGTGACGGGCACCATCGCGCCCTGCTCCAGCGGGCCTTTCAGGCCCATGAACATCAGGTGGTCGCCGCCACGTTTAAAGGCGTGCATTTCATCCGCCGCAATGGCCACGCCGCCTTCGATCTCGCCCATCCGCATGACGCCATTGTCGTCAGAGGTGTGGGAATGCAATTCGACCTTGTCGGCCACGTCAGAGGACGCCCCGATCAAACGGTCATCCGCGCCAGAGTGGTTCATCACCACCATAAACGCCGCACCGGAGGTGGATTTCGCGGTCGAGCTGCGGATGTAGGCGTCATCCACCATGATGCCTTCGGCAGCGAGAGGGGCGGAAAAAAGAAACAATGCGCAGACAGCGCGGGTCAGCAAAGCAGGTGTCATTGGTATATCCTGTCGTCATATTCAAAGTGTCTGTGAAGGGTGTGGGTCAGACAGCGACAGGCGGGGCCCTTGGGTCGTGGCGCGTTTTACGTCGTGGCACATCGGCAGTCAGGACATGCACCGCCGGCGCGACAAAGGTCACGATCCGCATCGGTGCGGCCGCCAGAACCACCGTGCCTGCCATTGCAACGTTAAGCGCCGAATCGGGGCAGATATGCGGGGCCGAGGTCGGCTTGCCCTGCACATCCACATAAATCGCCACAGGGCCCGCACCGGTGCACAACACCATCTGCCCCGTCGCCGCAGAGGCCCCACGCGCGACCGCCATGCTTTGACCCGTGAGGGCCAGCATCAACGCCAGAACCAAAGCTGAAAGGGAACGCAGGATCATGGGCCGCACCCTAGACGAAGCGCTTGAAAAAGCACCAGCCCAAAACGACGCAGCCCCGGCCAAAGGCCAGGGCTACAACATCGTAACGATTGGAAAGTCTTACGACAGCGCTTCGGCTGTGGCGCTGGACTTTGCAATTGCTTTCTTAACTTTCAACGCGTTGACGGACAGTTCAGTGTCCTTTGCCTTCGCCATGAACTTGTCCAAGCCACCGCGGTGGTCAACAGTGCGCAAAGCAGCTGCCGAGATGCGGAACTTGAAACCGCGGCCCAGTGCTTCGGACTGCAGGGTGACATCGTTCAGGTTTGGCAAGAACCGACGACGTGTACGGTTCTTGGCGTGGCTTACGTTGTTGCCCGTCATCGGGCCTTTTCCGGTCAATTCGCAAACGCGCGACATGGGTCTATCCTTTTGCTGCGGGGCATTTCCGGCGATCCGGTGCAATACCCATATGGGCCGCGCTACGGCAAACCCTGAAATTGGTTTGCTGGCTTTAGGCGGAATCGCGAGCGGGGTCAACCCAAGCCTGCGCGGCAACACACGCTTTTCCTTTTGCATCCGTCGAAAAGATTTGTCATCTGTCGCATATGAATATTCATTCCCGTGCCCTTCTTGTCCATCTGTTCACTGCGACGGGTGCGATTTTCGCCATGCTGGCCATGCTTGCTGCCGCCGACGAACGCTGGGATATGATGTTTCTCTGGCTGGTTGTCGCCTTCTTTGTCGACGGGATCGACGGACCGCTGGCGCGTAAATACGACGTAAAGACCAACGCGCCGGAATTCGACGGCGTGCTGCTTGATCTGATCATCGATTATCTCACCTATGTGTTTATTCCGGCCTTTGCGCTATTCCATTCCGGCCTCATGGACGGGTGGAGCGGTTGGGTCATGATCATCATCGTCACCTTCGCCAGCGCCATGTATTTCTGCGACACACGCATGAAAACCAAGGATAACTCCTTCTGGGGCTTCCCCGGATGCTGGAACATGCTGGTGCTGGTGCTCTTTGCCCTGTCGCCGCCATGGTGGGTGTCGCTGGTGCTTGTCACGGTCTTGGCCGTTACCATGTTCGCCCCGCTGAAATTCGTGCATCCCGTCCGGACAGAGCGTTGGCGCATGGTCACCCTGCCCATGGCATTGGGCTGGACGTTCTTTGCCGGCTGGGCCGCGTGGGTCGATTTTCACCCGCAAAGCTGGGCCCATTGGGGCCTGATCATCACCAGCGTCTATCTGATGTTTGCCGGTGTCGCGCAGCAGTATCTTTACGACCGCAACGCCTGATAGAGGCGCGCAGGGCCAAGGCAGCGGCACGAAACCTCTAAACTAGATAAGCAGTCCCGCCGCCCCTTCGTGGCGTAGCAGGGCGACCTTGGTCTCTACCCCGCCAGCACCCGAGTATCCGGTCAGCCCCTTGGCCCCCATCACACGGTGGCACGGCACAATGACCGGGACAGGATTCTGCCCGCAGGCCTGCCCCACCACTTGCGCCGGGATCGCCAGTTTGGTCGCGATGTCACCGTAGGTCACTGTATCGCCAAAGGGGATCGCCGACATCTCGGCGCAGACCGCTTGCAACGTGGCACTTCCGCCAATGCGCAGTGGCAGAGTGAACTGTGTCAGCCGCCCCGCATCATAGGCACGCAGCTGCGCCTCGGCCTCATCCAGCAGCGCGCTTTTGTCTTGGTGTAGGGTATCCTGCCCCCAATGCAGGTGGGTAATCGCGCCCGCATCCTCGGTCACGACCAAGGTGCCAAAGCGCGTGGGGATGCTGCGCCGCTTCACCCGAGTTTCCGGATCAAGCGGCGCGGCGTCATCTTAGGACACAGCCTCGTCACACCGGGCGCAGACGCCCGCGTGATCATGGGTGCCGACATCCGGCAGTACTTTCCAGCAGCGTGCGCATTTCTCGCCCGAAGCTTTCTCGAACACCACGGCAACGCCGTCGGTCTCTGGCAAACGGAACGCCTCTGCCGGGGCGTCATCGCCGGTGATGGCGATCTGCGAGGTGATGCACACGTCTTCGAACGCAACGCTTTCAAGCGCCGCTCGCTGAGCGTCATCGGCAACAAACACCATAGGTGCGGCTTCAAGCGAGGCCCCGATGACCTTCTCGACCCGCTGCACTTCCAAAGCCGAGGTCACAACCCGCCGCGCGGCACGCACCTTGGCCCATTTCGCCGCCAGATCGGCATCCAGCCACGCCTTGGGCGTTTCAGGGATATCCGTCAGGTGAACCGAGCTTTCGTCGCCGGGGAACCGTTCAAGCCAGACTTCTTCCATGGTGAACACCAGCACAGGGGCCAGCCATGTCGTCAGACGGTGGAACAGGATATCCAGCACCGTGCGCGCAGCACGGCGGCGCAGCGTGTCGCCGTCGCAATACAGCGCATCCTTACGCACGTCGAAATAGAACGCGGACAGATCAACTGTGGCAAAGGTGAACACCGCCTGGAACACGCCTTGGAAGTCGTAGCGCGCATAGCCTTCGCGCACGATCTGATCCAGCTCTGCCACACGGTGCAGCACCCAGCGTTCAAGCTCTGGCATATCTGCAAGCTCTGTCCGGTCGGCATCGGTAAAGTCCGACAGCGCGCCCAGCATATAGCGCATGGTGTTGCGCAGACGGCGGTAGCTGTCGGCGGTGCCTTTCAGGATTTCCGGCCCGATCCGCTGGTCCGCGGTATAATCGGTCTGCGCCACCCACAGACGCAGGATATCCGCGCCATATTGCTGCACGACTTTTTCGGGAACGATGGTGTTGCCGATGGATTTGGACATCTTCATGCCCTTCTCATCCAGCGTGAACCCATGCGTCACCACGTTACGATAAGGCGCGCGGCCCGTGGTGCCCACGGATTGCAGCAGCGACGAATGGAACCAACCCCGGTGTTGGTCGGTGCCTTCCATATATACGTCTGCGATACCGCCTTCCGAGCCATCCTCGCGGTCGCGCAGAACGAAGGCATGGGTCGAACCGGAATCGAACCACACGTCCAGAATGTCGAATACTTGGGTATAGTCGTCGGGGTTCACGATGCCGCCAAGGAACCGCTCTTTCGCGCCATCTTCGTACCAGATATCCGCACCGTCAGCCTCGAACGCCTCGACAATGCGCTGGTTGACCTCTGGGTTACGCAGCAAGAAGTCTTCATCCGTTGGCAGCGCGCCATTCTTGGTAAAGCAGGTCAGCGGCACACCCCAGGCCCGTTGACGCGACAGCACCCAGTCGGGGCGTGCTTCCATCATCGAGTGCAGACGGTTGCGGCCCTTTTTGGGCACCCAGTTGACGTTGTCGATCTCGGTCAGGGCGCGTTCACGGATGGTCTTGCCGAATGTGTCCTGCCCGTCACCAACGGGCCGGTCGATCGCGGCGAACCACTGCGGCGTGTTGCGGTAGATGACCGGAGCCTTGGAGCGCCAGGAATGCGGATAGCTGTGCTTGATCTTGCCGCGCGCCAGCAGCCCGCCGACCTCGACCAGCTTGTTGATAACGGCCGTGTTGGCGTCGCCTTCCTTGCCGTTGGGTTTGAGGATCTTCTTGCCGCCAAAGAACGGCAGATCGGCGCGGAAAGACCCGTCTTCGACCACGTTATAGGTGATCACCTGATCCAGCATCCCCAGACCGCGGTAAAGTTCATATTCCTCAAGACCATGCGACGGCGCACAATGGACAAAGCCCGTGCCTTCGGTGTCGGTCACGAAATCAGCGGCGCGGAAGTCGCGCAGATCTTCCCATTCGCCATTGCTGCCTTCGGCCCCCGCCAGCGGGTGCTGCAGCTTGATCTTTGCCAGCTCGTCCTGCGTCACATCCCGCAAACGGCGCACCATGGTGTCATCCAGACGCGCACGCCCGAACACATCCATCGCCATGCTGTCCGACAGCAGATAGCGATCACCGATGGTGACCCAGGATTCCTCGGGGCGGCCGGTGACTTCGTACAGACCGTAAGAGATATCCTCGCCATAGACGACGGCCTTGTTGGACGGCATGGTCCAGGGCGTCGTGGTCCAGATCACGACGTGAGCGCCGTCAAGGCTGGCGTCATCCGTGCCAACAACCTTGAACTTCACCCAGATCGTAAAGCTTTCCTTGTCGTGGTATTCGACCTCGGCCTCGGCCAGCGCAGTCTTTTCAACCGGCGACCACATCACGGGTTTGGAGCCTTGATAGAGCGTGCCGTTCATCAGGAACTTCATGAACTCTTCGGCGATCACACGTTCCGCGTGGAAATCCATCGTCAGATAGGGATCGGCCCAGTTGCCGGTGATGCCCAGACGTTTGAATTCGTCACGCTGCACATCGACCCAGCCGGCGGCGAACTTGCGGCATTCGGCGCGGAAATCGTTGATCGGCACATCGTCCTTGTCGCGGCCCTTCTGGCGGTACTGCTCTTCGATCTTCCATTCGATGGGCAGACCGTGGCAATCCCAACCGGGGATATAGCGCGCGTCAAAGCCCATCATCTGGTGCGACCGCACGATCATGTCCTTGATCGTCTTGTTCAACGCGTGGCCGATATGCAGGTTGCCATTCGCATAGGGGGGGCCGTCGTGCAGCGTAAAGGGCTTGCGCCCCTTCTTTTCGCGCAGGCGGTCATAGACGCCGATCTTTTCCCACCGCTCCAGCCATTCGGGTTCGCGTTTGGGCAGGCCCGCGCGCATCGGGAAATCGGTTTTTGGCAGGTTCAGCGTGGATTTATAATCAAGCGTTTCGGGGGTGTCGGCGCACATGGCGGGCGTCCTTTGGCAACGGTATTTCGGAATGGTGAATGTTCGGATGCGGTGCGAAAAACTCAAGCACCTCTGCCCGGCGTCTCGTCAATCAGAGCGCCGGGAAAATAATTCGAATAATGATCGCGGAGTTCCGGGTCATATGCAGCCTTATAGGCCGCAGCAGATCGACCGACAAGCCCCCTCGCCCCGGCATCTAGCTGCCTTTGGAAAACAGCCCCGACAGCGCGCGTTTGATGATGCTGCGCACCTTGGGGCGGCGGGGTTCAGAGAACGGCATGGGGCGACAAACCTCCATCGCGGCGACCCCAACGCGGGCGGTCAACGCACCGTTCACCAGCCCTTCGCCAAAGCGGCGTGACAGTTTCGCCAGCATCGTTCCGCCAAGGATCGGCTCCAGCATGTCGTCGCCCACTGCCACAGCCCCTGTCGCCACCAGATGCGACAGCACCACCCGCGTCAGACGCCACGAGCCAAAGAAGCCCGAGCGCCCGCCGTATATCTCGGCCACGCGACGGATCATGCGCAGGTTGCTGGTCATCGCCGCGACCACATCGGCCAGCGCCAGGGGCACCAGCGCCGTCACCGTCGCGACCTGACGGGCCGCCGCCTCGACCTCGCGGCTGGCAGCAATGTCGAGAGGGCCCAACAGCTCTGCCTCGGTCAGGGCCAGCAAGGTCTGCGCATCCAACTGATCGCCGCGCAGCTCTGCCAGACGGTCGCGCCCCCAGCGGGTATCCTCGCGGCCCTGATACAGGCCGACCAACCGGTCCGTCACAGCCCGCGCCGCAGTCAGATCATTCTGCGCCAGCGCCTCGCCCACATCGTGATGCAAGCCGTCAAGCCGCGCCAAACGGCTAAACGCCGCCAATTCGCGCAGACAGAGCAACACCAGTACCAGCAGCACCGCACCAATAAGCACCGTCATCGCCAGCCCCAACAGCGGATAGCTCGCCAGCAGCCCCATGATAAAGTTCCACGCGGCAATGGACACCAGCGCGCCGACCAGCGTGGTCAGCAGCCACCAGAACAGGCGCACCAGCTTTGACGGCTTGCGCGCGGCCAGCCGTGCCGCGATCTGCATCGCCTGCCCTTGCGGCGCGGGCGCACCTACGTCGGGCACCGGCGGCGCATCCGATACCGAAGGCCGCGCGGTTGTGTCTTCTTCAAGATCAAATAGCACCGGACCCTTGGCCATCACGCCGCCCCTTTCATCCATTCAAACCGTACATCGGGCAGCCCGAAATCATTGCCTGCCCCGTCGCTGCGCGCCACCTCTATAAAGCCCGCGGCACGGTAGAACCGCGACGCACGCAGGTTCGCCTCGAAACTCCACAGCGCGAGCCGATCGCTTTGCGCCTTGGCCCCGTTCAGCAAACGCTGCGCGATGCCTTTGCCTTGGGCCTTGGGGTGCAGATACAGCCCGTGAATCTCGGCCGCACGCCGTGCCAGAAAGCCCACAACATGCCCGTCGGTCCGCGCCACCTGCACCCAGCCCACGTCGATCATGTCACCCAGGGTGCCGATCTCTTCTGCGCGGCTGTGGGCCTGAGGCAGCCAATCGTGATCTGCATTGGCACAGGCCATCACCTCTGACAGGCGACCGGCATCGAGCACCCGCGCGGGTGCGATGGTCACATCATCACCGGTCACAGACGATCCCCGATCAGGAATTCCGCCGCGCGGTCCAGACGGATATGCGGTGGCCCGTCACCGGGGCGCAGGTTCAGCCGAGCAGGCGCGAAACGCATGATCTGATAATCCTGATCCAGCCATTTTTCCGCCCCCGCCCGCGCCGGGCTTAGAAGATGTGCCGGGTCTTTGGGCAGTTCACCGGGATAGAACGCGGCCTCTTTGCCGGTATCCAGCAGGCTGCCGCGCACGACCTCCAGGGTTTCGCCGTTGTGCGTCATTGTGGCTTCGGTGGTAGCACGCAAAGACGCCAGCGACATAGCCGATGTCTGAGCCCCCGCAAAGCGCGCGCGATCGCGGGCATCCCGTGTCAGCGCCTCCATAATCGCGGTGAGGCTGGCGTGCTGACTGTGGTGCAAATGGTCGGCCTTGGTCGCGGCAAAGAGGATTTTCTCGACCCGTTTGCCGCGCAAAAGCTGCGTCAGAAATCCATTGCGTCCGGGTTTGAAGCTGCCAAGGATATCGCTCATGGCAGCGCGCAGATCCTCGACCGCACGGGGGCCCTGATTGATCGCGCCAAGCGCATCCACCAGCACGACCTGCCGGTCGATCCGCGCAAAGTGATCGCGAAAGAACGGTTTGACCACCTGCCGCTTATACGCCTCGAACCGCCGCGCCATCTCGCGTAGCAGCGACCCGCGCGGCCCCTCGCCGCCCGGCAGGGGCGCAAAGGTCAGCACCGGCGATCCGGCCAGATCACCGGGCAGCAGGAACCGCCCCGGTGTGCAGTCGGAATAGCCATTCGCACGTGCCGTTTGCAGATACTCGGCAAAGCTGGCGGCCAGCGCTTGGGCCACGGGTTCGTCCAACGCCGCCTCGGGGTCGGTCGCCTCCACCAGCGCGCGGTAGCCCGCGGCCTCTTCGCGGTTGGCGATCCGCGCCAGCACCTGCGCCGACCACGTGGCATAATCCACATCCATCAGCGCCAGGTCCAGCAGCCATTCGCCTGGGTAGTCCACGATATCCAGATGCACCGTGCGCGGCCCCTGAAACCCCGCAAGCAAGCCGTTTGGCCGCACCCGCAAGGACAAGCGCAGTTCCGATATGGCGCGGGTGCTGTCGGGCCAATGCGGCGTGGGCCCCGTCAGCGCGGCAAGGTGGTTTTCATACTCGAACCGCGGCACGGTATCGTCGGGCTGCGGCTGCAAGAACGCCGCCTCGATCCGCCCTTCGGAGGCAGCAAGCAGCCCCGGCATCCGCCCGCGATCCAGCAGGTTCGCCACAAGCGAGGTGATAAACACGGTCTTGCCGGAGCGCGCCAAACCGGTCACGCCCAGACGGATCACAGGTTCGAAAAACGTCTCGGACACCCCGTCCTGCACATTTTCCACCTGCCGCCAAATGCCATCGGCAATTCTTGAGAGTACCAAAGCCCGTGCCCGCCTTCACCAGTCGTTAAGCTCTAACATAGGCACGCGGGTCAGGGATTGCCAGATGGGCACCCTCAGGGTAAACGCCCGCCATGCAACGCTATGCCCTGAAAATCGAATACCACGGCGCACCTTTTGTCGGCTGGCAACGCCAGATCGACCTTGCGTCGGTCCAAGGCGCGATAGAAGACGCTTTGGCCAAGATCGAACCGCGCGCCCATACCATCGCCGCCGCAGGGCGCACCGACGCCGGTGTCCACGCGCTGGCGCAGGTCGCCCATTGCGATATGGAACGTGACTGGACCCCGTTCCGCCTGTCCGAGGCGATCAACTATCATCTGAAACCACTGCCCATTGCGATCGTCGATTGCGTCGCGGTGGATGATGATTTTCACGCCCGCTTTTCCGCGCTTGAACGCCGGTATCTGTTTCGTGTGCTGGTACGTCGTCCTCCGGCGACACATCAGGCGGGGCTGGTCTGGCAGGTCAAGAAGCCGCTGGACATCGACCGCATGCGCGAGGCCGCGACCCATCTGATCGGCGAGCATGATTTCACCACCTTCCGCTCGACCATCTGTCAGGCGCAAACGCCGGTCAAAACGCTGGACCGCGTGGATATGACAGAGCATCCCGTCGGCGGCGGTGTCGAGGTGCAGTTCGACGTGCGCGCGCGGTCTTTCCTGCACAATCAGGTGCGCAGCATCGTGGGCACGCTTGAACGCGTCGGGGCCGGATCATTCGCGCCCGACGATGTGAAACAGATGCTCGCTGCGCGGGACCGTCAAGCCTGCGGCCCCGTCGCCCCGCCGCAGGGTCTGTATCTGTCGCATGTCACCTACGAGACAGACCCTTTCGCGCACTCGCCCCTGCGCCGCGGTTAAACCAGCGCCCTAGTCGCGCCGGATCGCGTTCCACGTCCCGTGGTGCGCCCCCGCGATATCGCCGCGTTCAAACCCATGCGCGCCGAAAAAATCGCGCTGCGCCTGGATCAAATTCGCGGACCCGCGTGCGGTTCGGATGCTGTCATACCACGCCAGTGACGCGCTTAGCGCGGGCATGGGCACGCCCAGGCTCACCCCGGCAGCGACGGTCTTGCGCAGGCCAGCAAGGTGATCGCCCAACATATCGCGGATGGCGGGGGCGAGGATCAAGGCCCCCTCGGGCAATCCTGCGTGGAACGCATCGGCCAGATCGTCCAGCAAGGCTGACCGGATGATACAGCCCGCACGCCAGATCTCTGCAATGCGGGCCATATCCAGCTGCCAGCCAAATTCGTCAGAGGCGGCAGACAGCACGCGGAACCCCTGCGCGTGACCCAGAATGCGCGCGGCCAGCAGGGCCGATTTCATCTCGTCCTCGGTTGGCAGCGTGCCGCCGGTCACCGCATCCGGCAACAGCGGCGCCGCCGCGACCCGCAAGGCTTTCTCGCTGGACCAGCCACGGGCGCCGACGGCCGCCTCGATCGAGCTGGCCGACTGGCCAAGCTTCAGCGCCTCGATCAGGGTCCAGCGGCCCGTGCCTTTCTGACCCGCCTTATCAAGGATCAGATCCACCATTGGCGTCCCGCTCTCGGCATCCACGGTTTGCAGCGCGGCGGCAGACACCTCGATCAGGTAAGAGCTGAGCGGCCCTTTCTGCCAGCTTTCAAACAGCGCCCCGATCTGCGGTGCCGTTTGCCCACCGGCGTCGCGCAGCAGCCCGTAGACTTCGGCGATCATCTGCATGTCGGCATATTCGATCCCGTTGTGCACGGTCTTGACGAAATGCCCCGCCCCGTCCGGCCCCAGATGATCGACGCAAGGTGCACCCTGAAACTTGGCCGCAATCGCGCTGAGCATGGGGCGCAGCTGGGTCCAGCTGTGATCGGTACCACCCACCATCATCGACGGGCCGTGGCGCGCGCCCTCTTCGCCGCCCGACACGCCCATGCCGACGAAATGCCGCCCCGTACCGTCAAAGGTGGCGGCGCGGCGGCGGGGGTCGTGGAAATCGGCGTTGCCGCCATCAATGATAGTGTCGCCCTCATCCAGCAGCGGCATCACCGCGTCGATCATCGCATCCATCGGTGCGCCCGACGGGATCATGAACAAGATGCTGCGCGGCTGCGCGATACTGTCGACAAAATCCTCAAGCGTCGCGCGCCCCGAGAGCTGACCCGCCAGCGGTCCGGCCTCTTCCAGAAAGGGCGCGATCCAATCGGCTTCTCGGTTGCTGACCGCCACACGGAACCCCTGCTCGGCCAGATTAAGCGCCAGTGCACTGCCCATCGTCCCCAGACCATAAACGCCAATATCTGCGGTCTTTAAATCTGCGGCCATCGCGCTAAATCTCCTATAAGGTCCATCAAACAGTGGGATGCACACCGCCGCTGCACAAGGGTTTGCGGGGGTGAAATTGATTCTCGTCTCTTTTTCAGCTACGATGACCGGATAAAAGCAAGAACAACGAAGTTACAGGTTAACGTTTTAATTATGATACATGAACTCAAACGCGCGTGGGAGGGGATGATCCTCCCCATCTGGCGCCGCCCCAAACGTATTCAGGTCGCCGCATTGTGCTACCGTGAAACTCCTGAAGGTAAAGAAGTCCTGATGATCACCAGCCGTGACACCGGCCGTTGGATCGTGCCGAAAGGCTGGCCGATTGACGGGCTGGACGGGGCCGGTGCCGCCCTGCGCGAAGCATGGGAAGAGGCAGGCGTGTCCAAGGCCGATATCGAAAGCGAGCCGATCGGGTATTATGACTATGACAAGGGTCTGTCCGAAGGGATGACCACGCCGGTCATCGCACAGGTCTACCTGACCCGCGTCCGTCACATCGAGGATGAATACCCCGAGGTTGACATGCGCACCCGCCGCTGGATGCCCCCGAAGGAAGCCGCCGAACTGGTGGCGGAGCCTGATTTGCGCGAAATCCTTCTGAACCTCTAGTCGCCACGCCCCGATAGCCCCCCGTGCGGCCTTGCGAAACCGTTTTCACTGTGCCACGAGCGCATGGTTTTAGAAAATGAGGCAGCAATGACCGACGGACCCAAAGGCCAACAGTGGAAAACACTGGATTCTGACCTGAACCGCATCTCGCGGGTGGAACAGGCCGCGACCTATGTGGCGCGGCCTATGGTCGGATTTGGCATTGCCCTTGCCTTCATCGTATTGGCCGCGCTGGTCGCCGGTCTGTTCTTTGGCGCGCAGCCGTCCAACTATGTGGTGATCGCCGCCGCGGCCTTCGGGGCCTATATGGCGGTGAACATCGGGGCTAATGACGTTGCCAACAATATGGGCCCCGCCGTCGGGGCCAAGGCGCTGAGCATGGGCGGTGCGATCATCATCGCTGCCATTTGCGAAAGTGCCGGTGCCCTTCTGGCTGGCGGCGACGTGGTATCGACCATCTCGAAAGGGATCATCGACCCCGCGTCGGTCGCGGATTCCCAAGTGTTCATCTGGGCGATGATGGCCGCGCTGATCTCGTCGGCACTGTGGGTCAATCTGGCCACATGGGTGGGCGCACCGGTATCGACCACACACTCGGTCGTGGGCGGCGTTATGGGGGCCGGCATCGCGGCTGCGGGGATGGCGGCAGTGAATTGGCCTTCGATGAGTATGATCGCCCTTAGCTGGATCATCTCGCCCGTCTTGGGCGGCGCTGTCGCGGCGATGTTCCTTGCGCTGATCAAGTCGCAAATCCTTTACCAAGACGACAAGATCGCAGCTTCGCGTCGCTGGGTGCCGATCCTGATTGGCGTCATGTCCGGTGTCTTTGCCACCTATCTGGCGCTCAAGGGGCTTAAAAAGATCGTCGAGATCAACATGGGCTCTGCCCTGCTGATCGGTTTGGCCTGTGGCGCTTTGGCCTATGCCATTTCCTACCCCGTCATCCGCCGCGCGTCGGTCGGGATGGAAAACCGCAACAAATCCGTCAAAGTGTTGTTCGGCCTGCCGCTGGTCTTTTCCGCAGCGCTGCTCAGCTTTGCCCATGGGGCCAATGATGTCGCCAACGCGGTTGGGCCCCTTGCCGCGATTGTCCACGCCTCGGAGTTCGGCGGGTTCGAGGCCAAAGTCTCTATCCCTATGTGGGTGATGGTGATTGGGGCCTTCGGCATTTCCTTCGGGCTGTTCCTTTTCGGGCCGAAACTGATCCGCATGGTGGGCAGCCAGATCACCAAGCTGAACCCGATGCGCGCCTATTGTGTCGCCCTCTCTGCGGCGATCACCGTGATCATCGCCTCGTGGCTGGGCCTGCCCGTCAGCTCTACCCATATCGCTGTGGGGGGCGTTTTTGGCGTAGGCTTCTACCGCGAATGGCATATGGAGCGCCGCCTGCGTCGCCCCGGTGCCAAAGCCGGTCAGGTCAAACGCATCGCTGTAGAGGAACGCCGCCGCCGAAAACTCGTGCGCCGGTCGCACTTCATGACCATCGTCGCGGCCTGGGTCATCACTGTCCCTGCGGCAGCAACCATGTCAGCGATGATCTTTCTGGGGCTGAACGCGCTGGTCAACTAAGCGCTGTGGCGCATGGCCTTGCCGCCTAGCGAAGGTCCGAGGGGTCCATATCGGGCAACCCCGGACCGCGCGCCTGCGCCTCTTTCACCAGATCAGAGACCCGCTGACACAGCGGCGTGGCGACGCCTTCCTGCGTCCCCATCGCGATGATCCGCCCCTGAAGCGCGTCGATCTCGGTCGGTTTACCCGCTTCCAGGTCATAGGACATCGAGGTCCGCGCCATCGGGTCAATCGTCAGCATCTTGGCCGCGACACGCGTGAACAGCGACGTCGGCAGGCGCAGCACCCAAGGGATCAACTGTGCGGGCAGTGGCGTAGAGGATGCAGGGTGGATGCCATGAGCCTTCAGCACGGCAAGCGCCTCGGCCATCTGGGCGGCCATCACGCGCCGCCAGCGCCGGTCAAGCAGTTGTTGCTGCAAGGTCAGCCCTGACAGGGCGTTCAGCGCGTTGTTCAGGTTCAGCAACAGCTTGCCCCATTGAACGCCGATGATCGCCCCCGTCCCCGTAACCTGCAATCCCGGCACCGACAGATAGCCCGCCAGTGGCATCCGGCCCGTCTCGACGAAGATATCCCCGCTGGTCGCGCGGTGATACCGCCCGTCGCCATGGGGGACGACGTTGAAAGGCACCATGCCCCCGCGTACATCATGCAGCGGCAAGGCCTCGCGCAGGATCTCGGCCGCGTCGAGGCCGTTTTGCAGGCTGACAATGGTCGACAGCGCCGGCGTGTGCTGCGCCACCAGCCGTGCGATGTCGGCGGTGTCGTCGGTCTTGACCGTGACCAGCACGATCCCCGCCTCGGCAAGACAGGCAGGGTCCTGAGACAGGGTCAAGCTTGCGGCAGGCACCTGTTGGTCGAGCCCGTCAAAACCCGTCAGCCGTAGGCCATGCTTGCGGATCTGCTCTGCCACGCGGGGGCGGACCAACAGCGTGACATCGCGACCGTGGGCGGCAAGCATGCCACCCACAAAGCAGCCGATCGCCCCCGCACCCGCGACAACGATGGGCCGCCGGTCGCTCATTTCCCCAAGCACCAGCGCATGACCGACTTTTGCGCGTGCAGCCGGTTTTCAGCCTCGTCAAAAATGACCGAGCTTGGGCCGTCCATAACGGAGCTTGTCACCTCGTCGTCGCGGTGCGCGGGCAAACAGTGCATAAACAGCGCGTCGGGTTTTGCCTTGGCCATCAGCGCGTCATTCACCTGATAGCCGCGCAGCTGGTTGTGCCGACGTTCGCGCGCCGATTGCGGATCATGCATCGACACCCATGTGTCTGTCACGACCAGATCCGCGCCCTCTACCGCTTTGTTCGGGTCACGCTCGGTTGTGTAAAGGCCATTCAGCGCGGCCTCGGGGTCCAGTGTCTGCGGGCCAGTGAACACAAGTTCGAAATCAAACGCCTTGGCCGCATGCGCGAAGCTGGCGAAGACGTTGTTGCCGTCACCGGACCAGACCACCTTTTTGCCCTTGATCGGGCCGCTGTGCTCTTCAAAGGTCATGATATCGGCCATGATCTGGCAGGGGTGGGTGCG
>NZ_DGMH01000016.1:36506-41344 GCF_002388305.1 Sulfitobacter sp. UBA4523 | reverse complement strand
GCCTCTTCGAAGGTGCGGATCATGATCAGATCGACATAGCGGCTGAGCACCCGTGCCGTGTCGGCGATGGTCTCGCCGTGGCCGAGCTGCATATCTGCGCCAGACAGCACCATCGTCTGCCCGCCCATCTGACGCACGCCCACGTCAAAGCTGACGCGCGTCCGGGTCGAGGGCTTTTCAAAGATCAGCGCGACCATGTGATCCTTGAGCGGCTGTTCATCATCCGGCGCACCACGGGGGCGGCCCAGACGGGACGATTTCATCGTGGCGGCATTGTCGATGATGCTGCGCAGGTCAGCCGGATCGGTTTGGTGAATGTCGAGAAAATGTTTCATGGGGTATTCTTTTAATTTTAGGGAGTTGGGGGGCCAGCCCCCCGGCCCCCCGGAGTTTATAGGGCAAAATGAAGGTCAGCTGGCAGCAAGGCTGCTGGCCGCTTGATCAAGGCGAGAGACGGCCTCGGCGATGTCTTCATCGGTGATATTGAGAGGGGGCAGCAGGCGGATTACGTTATCCGCCGCCGGTACTGTGATGACCTCGTGACGGTACCCTGCGGCGACGACATCGCTGTTAGTGGCTTTGCATTTCAGCCCCAGCATCAGCCCGCTGCCGCGTACGCTTTCGAACACGTCAGGGTGGCTGGCGACCAACCCTTCGAGCTTTTGGCGCATCAGGCCGGCCTTGCGGTTCACATCCTCAAGAAAGGCGTCTGTGCCAATGATATTGACCACAGCATTGCCCACGGCACAGCCCAGCGGGTTGCCGCCATAGGTCGACCCGTGGGTGCCCGCCGTCATGCCAGAGGCAGCGTTTTCTGTAGCCAGCACGGCGCCCAAGGGAAAACCGCCGCCGATGCCTTTGGCGACCATCATGATGTCGGGGGTGACGCCGGCCCATTCATGGGCGAACATCTTGCCGGTGCGACCCACGCCGCATTGCACCTCGTCAAAGATCAGCAGCAGCCCGTGTGTTTCGCACAGCGCGCGCATCTGTTTGAGGTCCGCATCCGGCACGGGACGGATGCCGCCTTCGCCCTGCACCGGTTCGATCATGATGGCGGCTGTGGTATCGGTGATCGCCGCGCCAAGCGCCTCCATATCGCCAAATTCGATATGTTTGAAACCGGGGAGCAGCGGGCCGAAGCCTTTGGTCATTTTCTCGGATCCTGCCGCCGCGATCCCGGCAGATGACCGCCCGTGGAACGAGCCCGAGAAGGTGATGATCTCGGTCCGGTCGGGCTGGCCCTTGTCGTAGAAATACTTGCGCGCCATCTTGACCGCCAGTTCGCATGCCTCGGTGCCGGAGTTGGTGAAAAACACCGTATCGGCAAAGCTCAGCGCGACCAGCCGGTCGGCCAGTTCCTGTTGCTGGGGGATCTCGTAGAGGTTCGAGGTATGCCAAAGCTGCCCTGCCTGTTCGGTCAGCGCCGCCACCAGCGCGGGGTGCGCATGGCCAAGCGCGTTCACCGCAATGCCTGCGCCCAGATCCAGAAATCGGCGGCCGTCTTGTTCAATCAACCAGGACCCTTCGCCTTTGACAAAGCTCAGGGGGGCGCGTGAATAGGTCGGCAGAACAGATGGGATCATCAGGATCATCCTTATGGGTTGGCCGCATCAAAGGCACAAAAGGCCATGTGTGACGGAGAGGGTCAATAAGATTTGAAGGGGTGCGACGCAATTTATGTCGCAAAAGATCAATGCCGTGCCCCCCGTGTCAGGGGCCGGTGTCGCCAATTAGCCTTGGCGTCGTCGCAAAGAGGATGTCGAACGGTTGATCATGCCGTTTGCATAAGCAGCTTTTCGCGGCTTGCAAAGCAAAAACTGGCGCGCGATTGCCGCAATCTGTCGCACGAACGGTGCCGTCGCTGCTTTGCTGTGGTTTTAAGGGAGCGTTTGCCCCCGCTGCCGCGCCAATCGCCCGTTCGCGCCTTGCACCCAAGCTGTCAGTGATTAGTATAGGGGCTTGAGATTTTTCCACGGCGGTCCTGAGAAGGGCCGCTTGTTAGCTAAGGACGCCAAATGTCTTGGACCGATGACCGCGTAGAGATCCTGAAGAAAATGTGGGGCGAGGGCCAATCCGCAAGCCAGATTGCAAAGGAGTTGGGCGGTGTGACCCGCAATGCCGTGATCGGCAAGGTGCATCGTCTGGGGCTGTCCAACCGGACCGCAACCGCAGCGCCCGCCGCCGCCCCTGCTGCGGCTGCCAAACCGGAAGCCAAGGCCAAGCCCGCCGCGAAACCCGCCGCAGCCGCCAAACCCAAGGCTGAACCCGCCCCCGAAGCCGCAGAGCCGGAACCGGCGGAGGCCGCACCAGCGCCCCGCCCCAACCTGCCCGCGCGCGCCAAGATCATTCCCGCCNNGGCAAGGTGCACCGGCTGGGGTTGTCCAATCGCAACGGCTCGGCCCCCGGGGCGAACGCCGCGCCTGCCGCGACGCCAGAGGCCGAGGCACCGAAAACGGCGGCCAAGCCCACGCCGAAGCCGACCACCAAGCCTGCCGCCCCCGCCGAGAGCACCGAAGAGAACGCCGTGCCGGTCACCACGAGCGTCCGGGTCAAGGCGATCATCCCGGCAGGCCAGCCGCTGCCGCCGCAGCCCTCCGCGAACGAGATCAGCCCGGAAGCGCTTGCCAAGGTGAGCGAGGTCGAGAAAAAGTCGAAGAAGATCGGCCTGATGGACCTGACAGAGCGGACCTGCAAATGGCCCGTCGGTGACCCTGCAACGGATGATTTCTGGTTCTGCGGTCTGCCCGTACAGCAGGGCAAGCCCTATTGTGAGGCACACGTCGGCGTCGCCTTCCAACCGATGAGCGCGCGGCGCGACCGCCGCCGCTAAGCTGCCAGTCAGCCACTGCGGACATCAGAGTAACGAAAGGCCAGACAGCGATGTCTGGCCTTTTTCGCATCAACGCGTCGGCGCAGTGGGAGGATCATCCCTGCCCGGCTCTGCCGGATTATCACAGAACAACGCGATCTTGTTGCCTTGGGGGTCGCGCAGGTAGCTGACGTAGAAGCGCGGACCATAGGTGGCGCGAAACCCCGGCTGGCCCTCATCGCTGCCGCCCGCGGCCAGCGCTGCGGCGTGTAGCACGCGCACCTGTGCCTGAGTGGGTGCCTCGAACGCGATCATCGACCCGTTGCCAGCAGAAGCCGGCGCACCATCAAAGGTCGGTTTGACGTAGAAATCTGGCATGGCCGCGGGCTGCCCCGAAGCCTGTGGCAACACAAAGCTCAGGCCCTCGGGACCTTCGGTCAAGGCATAGCCCAAGGATGGCAGGAAAGCGGTATAGAAGCGTTTGGCACGTGCAAGGTCGTCGGCCCCGACAGTGACATAGGCGATCATAGCCCCCCCTACCCCGCTGCGGTCTTGCCCCGACGGTCCCCGCGCAGCTGCGCATAAAGCACATGGGTCCGCCAGCGCCCGTCGATTTGCAGATAGCTTTGCGCGACGCCTTCGTATTTGAAGCCGGTTTTTTCAAGCAACCCGCGAGAGGCGATGTTCTCGGGCAGGCAGGCGGCCTCGACGCGGCTGATGTCCAGACGGGTGAAGGCGTGGTGCACCGTCGCCTCGATCGCTTCGCGCATATAGCCACGGCGGGCGAATTGTTCACCGGTCCAATACCCCAAGGTGCCCGCCTGTGCCGGGCCGCGACGGATGTTATCCAGCGTGATCGCCCCGATCAGCATGTTATCCTTGCGGCGGATCAGGAACAGCGGCAGCGCCGTCCCCGCAGAGACCGACCGGTTGGCCCAGTAGACCCGATTGGTAAAGGCTTTGCGCGACAGGTGGTCCGGTGCCCAGGACGGCTCCCACGGGGTGAGGTAGGTGATGCTGTCCGACCGCAGGGTGGCCCAGGGGCGGAAGTCAGCATGCACCGGTGGCCGCAACGTCAGCCTTTCGGTTTCAATGGCAAGCTTTCGTTTCAGCAGTTGCATCAGGCAGCGCGACGCTCCTGCAGTTCTTCCAATGTGGGGGCGCCCTCTACGGGACCATAAAGCGCTAATGCCGCAGGGGCGCTGGCGGCGATATTCTGGGCAAAGTCGCGCACGTCGCCTGTGGTGACCGCGTCAATCTGTGCGATGGTCTCTTCCAGCGGGGGGACGCGGTCCCAGATCTGGATCAGACGCGCCAGACGTTCCGCGCGGTTCGACGGGCTTTCCAGCCCCATCAGCAGGCCAGCTTTCATCTGTGCCCGTGCCCTTGCAACCTCGGCCGGGGACATGTCGGAGGCGGCGCGCTTCATCTCGTCAATGGTGATGCCCGCCAGTTCGGGCAGTTGTTCGCCGCTCGTGCCTGCATAGATCGTCATCATGCCCGTATCGGCATAGGCCCCTGCCTGCGCGAAGATCGTATAGCACAGGCCGCGGTTCTCGCGGACCTCCTGGAACAGGCGGCTCGACATGCCGCCCCCCAGGGCAGAGGCATAGATCTGCGCGACATAGATATCATCAGCGCGGTAGCCGGGCGCTTCGAACCCGAGCGCGAAATGCGCTTGCTCAAGCGGTTTCAACTGGCGCACTTCACCGCCGCTGAATTTGGCAGCATCCACGTCGAAGAGAGGCTTGGGGGGCATGTCGCCGAACAGCTGTTCAGCAAGGCGTACGATCTCGTCATGGTCCACCGCCCCTGCGGCGGCGAGGATCATCTGGTCGGGGCCGTAATGCTGGCTGATAAAGCCCGACAGGTCGTCGCGGCTGAAATTCGACACGCGTTCGGACGGGCCCAGAATGGTGCGCCCGATGGGTTGGTTGGGGTATGCCTTTTCCTGCAACCAGTCAAAGATCACATCATCCGGCGTATCCAGCGCCTGACCGATCTCTTGCAGGATCACGCCGCGCTC
>NZ_DGMH01000016.1:26413-36386 GCF_002388305.1 Sulfitobacter sp. UBA4523 | reverse complement strand
CCATTATCAAGGACGGGATTGCGCAAGATATCCGCGATCACATCCAGCCCCAGCGACACGTCATTTTCCAACACGCGCACGTAATAAGCCGTCACTTCACGCGAGGTATAGGCGTTGATATAGCCGCCCACATCCTCGATCGCTTCTGCGATTTGCAACGACGTGCGCTTGGCCGTGCCCTTGAACGCCATATGCTCAAGGAAATGCGCGATACCGTTTTGCGTGGCCGTCTCATGCCGCGCGCCCGCCGAAACCCAGACCCCGATAGATGCCGATGCAAGCCCCGGCATATGTTCGGTTACGATACGAAAGCCGTTGGACAGGCGGTGTTGTTGCAAGCTCACTGAGCGATGCCCCCTTTAATGATATCCTTGAGCGCCTCAAGGTCGTTCGGCACGCGGGTCACGCGTTCTTCGCGGTCGAACAGATCGGCCATGTGGTCAGGCAGCGGCGGGCGCTGGCCTGTGGCGGCTTCGACCGCGTCGGGGAACTTGGCCGGATGCGCGGTGGCCAGCGTGATCATCGGCGTCGCCGGATCACGCAAGGCCGCCCCCACGCGCACCCCGATGGCAGAATGCGGGCACAGAAGCTCATTTGTGTCGGCGTAGAAGGTCTTGATCGTCTCGCTGGTTTCCTCTTCGGACACGCGGCCGGATTTATAGGTGTTTTGCAGGTCGCGCAGGGCATTGTCGCCCACGTCGAACCCACCCTTCGCCAGATCGCCCATCAGCGCATTGATCGCATCGCTGTCTTGGCCATAGGCGAAATACAAGGCGCGTTCAAAGTTGGAGCTGACCTGAATATCCATCGATGGGCTGATAGAGGCATGAACCTCGCCCTTGTGGTAGCCGCCTGTGGTCAGGCAGCGGTGCAGGATGTCATTCTGGTTGGTCGCAACCACCAGATCGGCAATCGGCAGTCCCATTTCGCGCGCGATATAGCCCGCGAAGATGTCGCCGAAGTTGCCCGTGGGCACGGTAAAGCTGACCTTGCGGTCCAGCGCGCCCATAGCGAGCCCTGCGGTGAAGTAATAGACCACCTGCGCCAGCACGCGGCCCCAGTTGATGCTATTGACCCCTGCCAGTTGCACCCCGTCACGGAAAGCGTGGTCGTTGAACATGTCTTTCAGGCGGGCCTGACAGTCGTCGAAATCACCGTCCAGCGCCAGCGCGTGCACGTTGCTTTCCGATGGTGTGGTCATCTGTCGGCGCTGCACTTCGGACACGCGGCCGTGGGGGAAGAGGATGAAGACATCGACGTTATCCAGCCCGCGGAAGGCTTCGATCGCGGCCGATCCGGTATCGCCCGAGGTCGCACCGACGATGGTCACCCGTTCCCCCTTGCGCGACAGAACGGCCTGGAACATGTGGCCGATCAACTGCATGGCAAAATCTTTGAACGCCAGCGTAGGACCGTGGAACAGTTCAAGCAGGAAGTGCCCCTGTTCAAGCTGCACCAGCGGCGCGCGCACCTTGTGGTTGAAGCCCGCATAGGCCTTGGCGATCAGCGCCTTGAATTCATCTTCGCTGAATGTGTCGCCGACAAAGGGTTTCATCACACGAAAGGCGACATCCTCGTAGGACATCGTGGCCATCTCGCGCAGCTCATCGGTGCCAAGCGTCGGGATCGTTTCGGGCACATACAGGCCGCCGTCACGGGCGAGGCCGGTCAGCAGCGCCTCTTCGAACGACAAAACGGGGGCGGAACCACGGGTGGAGACATAACGCATAAGGGTCAGCTTTCGGTTTTGGGCGCGCGGCGGCGGCGCAAGAAGAACAGGCTCATCCCAAGCCAGATCGCGGCAAGAGAGAACCAAGTGACGGCATATTGCAAGTGGTCGTTGGGAATACGGGCGGTATCGACGGGCAACGGGCTGATCCCCGCTGCCGGAGGCGTGCTGATCCCCGCTGCCGGAGGCGTGCTGCTGCGCGCAACCAGAAGAACGGGGTCGGTGCCAAGCGTTTGCGCCATATCCGGCACATCGCGGGCGAACCAGATGTTGCCCTTCAGGTCGGCCTCGGGCGTGAAGCTATCGGTTTCGCGCGGCCATTGCAGATTGCCCGTCACCGTCGCGGGGCCCAAAGCGCGGGGGGCGTCCTTGTCCGTCGTCAGGACAAAGCCGCGGTCGACCATGATGCGGCGGCCATCCTCTAGCGCGAAAGGCGCGATAACGCGGTAGCCTGCGCCGACGTCTTTCTGGGACACAAGCACATGCACCTCGCCTGCGTCGAAGGAGCCGGTCACCGCGACGGGCAAATAGGCGTCATCCTCGGCGTTGACGGTAGGGGGCAGGTCGACGGGGGCGGCGGCGATGCGGGTGTTGATGTCGGCGATGATCGCCTCTTTCCACGCCAGCCGCTGGATCTGCCAAACGCCCAGCCAGATCAGGATAGCAGCCCCGCCAAGGCCGACAATCAGCAGGAATAGCGTACGACGCATAAAGCTCTCTTGAGGTTGGCACCCGTGGACGGGTGGCGGCAATGCAAAGGCGCGCAAGGTCCCCCTCGCGCGCCTGTTGCTTTTAGTGATTGCGGCCCGGTTTGCAAGCCGACTGCGGGCTTAGATGCCCCACATGTAGACGGCGAAGAAGAGGAACAGCCAGACCACATCAACAAAGTGCCAGTACCAGGCAGCCGCTTCGAAGCCTACGTGCTGCTCTTGGGTAAAGTGGCCTTTCATCGCGCGGAACAGGCAGACCGCAAGGAAGATCGTGCCGATCACAACGTGGAAACCGTGGAAGCCTGTCGCCATGAAGAAGCTGGAGAAGAACAGGTCGCCGCCGAAGGTCCAGTCGTCATGGGCCAGCAGTTCATAATATTCATAGGCCTGGAACGCGGTGAACAGCATGCCCAGAACAATCGCGATGGACAGGCCGGCGATCAGGTCTTTGCGGTTGTTTTCATGTACCAGCGCATGGTGTGCCCATGTGACAGCGCAGCCCGACAGCAGCAGGATCAGCGTGTTGATCAGCGGCAGGTGGAAGGCGTCAACGGGAATGATATCCGGCTGCACATATGTGGAGCCCGGGAATTCATCCATCGGGTACAGCGCTTCTTTGAAGAAGGTCCAGAACCACGCCACAAAGAACATCACTTCGGACATGATGAACAGGATGAAGCCATAGCGCAGACCGATGCGCACGACGTTGGTGTGATCGCCGACATGGCTTTCAGCAACAACCTCGGACCACCATCCGAACATGCAGTACAGAACGGCAACCAGACCACCCAAGAAGACGAAGGGGGTTACATCGTGCATCCAGAAGACACCACCAACCAGCATGACACAGCCGGCGATGGAGCTGAGCAATGGCCATGTGGACGGCGGCAGAATGTGATAGTCATGGTTCTTTTCATGGGCCATTGGTTCAGTCCCTCACCTTTTTCTTAATTCAGGTTTGTCTCGCTGTCCTGATCGGGGGCTTCATAGTCCTCGGGCAGGTCAATTTCATAGAACGTATAAGACAGTGTGATCGTATGTACATACTTGCCATCACGGTCTTCGACGATTTCGGGGTCAACAAAGAAGCTGACGGGCATTTGAACACGCTCACCGGGGGCGAGCACCTGTTCAGTAAAGCAGAAACATTCGATCTTTTCAAAGAAGGCCCCGGCGGCATAGGGCGTCACGTTGTAGGACGCCTGCCCCGCGACGGGGTGATCGGTTGGGTTATAGGCCTCGTAGAACGCCAGCCCTGTCTCGCCGATGCGCAGTTCCATCTCGTTGACGACGGGCTTGAATTCCCACGGCATGTCTTCGTTCAAGCTGCCGTCGAAACGCACCTTGATCGTCTGATCCAGCACCTCGCCCTCGGCCCCCGCGACCTGTCCCGGCGTCCCGCCAAAGCCGGTGACGCGGCAGAACCAATCGTAGAACGGCACCGATGCCCAAGCCAGCCCCCCCATCAGGATGACGACAGAGACGGTTTGCACCACAGTCTTCGCGGGTCCGGACAGGGCCATCAGTTGCTCTCCTGTGTTTGAAGCTCACCACCGGGCAGATCGTTGAAATCGATGTTGGTGATTTTGACAAAGGTCAGCGCCATGACCAGCACAACGAAGGCGGCCAGCAGCAGACCGACGCCAAGGTTGCGCCCGCGGCGGCGTGTGTGAATCTCGTGTTCAGCGCGAATGCCCATTACCAGCCTCCCAAGCCGTAGCCCCGCAGGGTGGCCTCAAGCAAAATGGCACCGAAGTGCAAGAAGAGATACCATAGCGACAGGCGGAAGAACTTGCGTTCAACGCGGAAATCATCGGCTTCGCTGTCGTCTTCATCACGTTGCCAGATGCGGAAGGCCCCGATCAGGAACAACAGGTTCAGCACGCCCGCGGTCGCCAGATAGATTGGCCCGCCGATCGAGGTGAAGCCGGTGCCGACCGCCAGAATGACCAGCAAAACAGTATAGGCCAGAATGTGACGCCGGGTAGAGCGGCGGCCGTGGGTCACGGTCAGCATCGGCACCTTCGCGTCGTCATAGTCATTGCGCATGAACAGCGCCAAGGCCCAGAAGTGCGGCGGGGTCCACATGAAAATCAGCGCGAACATCAGCCATGCCTCGACCGAAAAGCTGCCGGTGGCGATGATCCAGCCGATCACGGGCGGGAACGCCCCCGCAGCACCGCCGATGACGATGTTCTGCGGCGTCGCACGCTTAAGCCACATGGAATAGAAAACGGCGTAGAAGAGGATCGTGAACAGCAGCATACCCGCGGCCAGCAGGTTGGCCGCCAGCCCCAGCATGACGACAGACATGCCCGACAGCGCCACACCGATCGCCAGTGCTTCGCCCGGCTGGACGCGCCCCGACGGGATCGGGCGGCCTTGGGTCCGGCGCATGATCGCGTCGATGTCGGCGTCCCACCACATGTTCAGCGCCCCCGAGGCCCCTGCCCCGATGGCGACAAACAGGATCGAGGCAAAGCCGATCACGGGATGCACAGACTCGGGCGCGGCGAGCATGCCAACAAGTGCGGTAAATACCACCAACTGCATGACGCGCGGCTTCATCAGGGCGAAATAATCGCCGAACTGCGCCTCATACTCGCCCGCAGGTGTCGTGCTGGTATCTGTCATGCGATCTCTCATACAAAAGGAACCCGGGGCGCGCCTCGCGCACCCCGCATCAGCAATTGTGCCTTACTTGGACGCAACGGTCAGAGTCTGCGGGATGCCCGCATATTCTTCTTTCGCGTTGCCAAGCCACTGGGCATAGGCCTCTTCCGAGACGACTTTCACAGTGATCGGCATATAGGCGTGGGCGTTGCCGCACAGTTCGGAACACTGACCGAAGTACACGCCTTCTTTCTCGGCGGTGAACCATGTTTCCGCCAGGCGGCCGGGCACGGCGTCCTGTTTCACACCGAAGGCGGGCATCGCCCAGGAGTGGATCACGTCCGAACCGGTGACCTGAACAACGATGGTCTGACCGACAGGGATCACAACGGCGGTATCGGTCGCCAGCAGGAACTGCTGCTCGGTATAGCCGGCTGCTTCAAGCTGCGCGATCACTTCGGGTGTTTTGCGGTTTTCGCCGCCAACAGCCGGTGCACCGATCATGTAGCTGTCAAAGCCAAAGCCCTCGTCGACATATTCATAGGACCAGTACCACTGGTTGCCGGTCGCTTTGATGGTCAGGTCGGCCTGCGGGATTTCCTGCTGACGGAACAGGATCGGCAGCGAATAGGCCCCGATCAGCACCAGAATCACGATCGGTGCGACGGTCCAGAGGATTTCAACCGGCGTGTGGTGTGTGAAGGACGCGGCAACGGGGTTGCGCTTGCGGTTATAGCGGATCGCCACCCAAAGGACCAGACCGGTCACGAAGATGGTGATCAAGGTGATGATGATCAGGATCAGGTGGTCCAGATCGTGGATGTCTTGCGCGACGCGGGTCACGGCTGGCTGAAAGCCCATCTTGCCGTCTACCGGCTCACCAATGATTTCCAGCCCGTCGATGCGAAGGTTTTCCTGCGCCATTGCTGGCACGGCGGAAAAAGCGGCCATGAGACCCGAAAAAGAGAGAAGATGTTTCATATGTCGTCCTGATCTTGTGACCATTGATAAGCGAATCCCAGCAGCACCCCGCAATTGGAGGCAGCTGTCCCGTTGTAATCTGTACGCTTACAATCATATTCTAACTTCAAGATAAAGACTTCTGCTTGCGTCAAACGGACGCGAAGCGATTTTTATGACACGATTCAGGGAACATTTTTATGAGCCAGCCGCCTTTCAACCCCTTTGAGGCGCAGCTTGACCGTGACGCCGCGCTGTCCATCCTGCGCGACGCTGTGGCAGGTGCCGACGACGGGGAACTGTTTTTCGAACGTCGGCGGTCTGAAGGTTTGGTGTTTGACGACGGGCGGCTGAAAACGGCCAGCTACGATGCCTCCGAAGGCTTTGGCCTGCGGGCGGTGCGGGGCGATGTCTCTGGCTATGCCCACTCGACCGAGATCACCGAAGCCGCCCTGCGCCGCGCAAGCGAAACCGCGCGGCTGGCCGTGGGTGCGGGGGGCGGCACATGGGCGGATGCGCCAGCCGCGACCAATCAAAAGCTCTATACCGACGAAGACCCGATCGCGGGCGCGGCCTTTCCCGTCAAGGTCGACACCCTGCGCGAGATCGATGATTTCGCCCGCAGTCTTGATGCGCGTGTCGTGCAGGTTTCTGCCTCTATCTCTGCTTCTATCCAGGAGGTCGAGATTCTGCGCCCCGAGGGCACCTCTGTCCGCGATGTGCGCCCGATGACGCGGGTGAACGTGTCGGTGATCGTCGAACAGGATGGCCGCCGCGAAAGCGGGACCGCCGGTGGTGGCGGGCGTGTCGGGCTGGACGGGCTGCTGGACCCCGCCGACTGGCAGGCCAAAACCCGCGAGGCCCTGCGCATCGCCTGCGTCAACCTGCGTGCCGTGCCTGCGCCTGCGGGCGTCATGGATGTTGTGCTTGGCCCCGGCTGGCCCGGCATCCTGCTGCACGAGGCCATCGGTCACGGATTGGAAGGGGATTTCAACCGCAAGGGCTCAAGCGCGTTTGCCGGGCTCATGGGCCAACGCATCGCCGCCAAAGGCGTGACGGTGCTGGATGATGGCACCCTCCCCGACCGGCGCGGGTCTATCTCTGTTGATGACGAGGGCACGCCCTCGGCCAAGAATGTGCTGATCGAGGACGGTGTGCTGGTAGGCTATATGCAGGACCGGCAGAACGCCCGGCTGATGGGCGTGGCCCCAACCGGCAATGGCCGCCGCGAATCCTATGCCCACACCCCGATGCCGCGCATGACCAACACCTATATGCTGGGCGGCGACGTGGCCCCCGGTGATATCGTCGCGGACCTCAAGGACGGCATCTATGCGGTCGGTTTTGGCGGCGGGCAGGTGGATATCACCAACGGCAAGTTCGTTTTCTCCTGCACCGAAGCCTACCGTGTGCGCAATGGCGTGGTCGGCGACCCCGTCAAAGGGGCCACGCTGATCGGAGACGGGGCCACGGCGCTGCAACAGATCCGCGCCATCGGCAATGATCCCGCGCTGGATCCGGGCATGGGCAACTGCGGCAAGGCGGGCCAATGGGTGCCCGTGGGCGTTGGACAGCCCACATTGATGATCGGCGGCCTGACCGTCGGCGGTGCCGCTGCCGCCTAAGTGAAAACGGATTACCGGAATGCACTTAGGTGCTTCGGTGATCCGATACAGGATCGCGCACCGAAGAAGATTGATAGTTCGGATTAAACCTTCGCCGTTCACGTTTCGTTAAGCAGCTTTGCCTAAAGCTGGTGATGCAACGGACGGAGACGCGGGATGACTGACAGGAACAACACTCCTTCCTCTTCCCTCTTCCACGCCCCCCTTGGTCCCACCCACCCTGGAAGACGACAGCTTTGCGCGGCTTCGTCTGTTGCGCTCGCGCCGTGTCGGCGTTGTCACCTATTACCGTATGCTGCGCGAATACGGTACCGCGCGTGCCGCGCTTGAGGCGTTGCCGGACGTCGCCCGCGCCGCAGGTGTGAAAGACTATCGCATCTGCCCCGAGAATGTCGTGCACGCAGAGCTGCGCGCGGCAAAGGCCGCGAATGCGCGATTGATTGCCCATGATTGCGCAGCCTACCCCCCTCCTCTGGCAGAGCTTGACGACGCCCCCCCGTTTCTATGGGCAATCGGAGATATCGAGCTGCTGCACCGCCCCTTGGTGTCGATTGTGGGCGCGCGAAACGCCTCATCGCTCGGGACGCGCATGGCCCGCGCCTTGGCATCCGGCTTGGGGGAGGCGGGGTTTACGGTCGTCTCGGGATTGGCGCGGGGGATTGATGCCGCGGCACATCTGGCCACGCTCGACACCGGCACAATCGCGGTGCAAGCGGGGGGCGTCGATGTGATCTATCCGGTAGAGAATACGACGCTTGCCCAAGACATCGCGGCCCAAGGGCTGCGCATTTCGGAACAACCGATGGGGCTGCAACCGATGGCGCGGCATTTCCCCAGCCGCAACAGGATCATCGCAGGGCTAAGCCGCGCAACGGTCGTGGTCGAAGCGGCGGCGAAATCCGGCAGCCTGATTACCGCCCGTGACGCGCTGGATCAGGGGCGAGAGGTGCTTGCCGTGCCCGGCCACCCCTTCGATGCCCGTGCCGCGGGCTGCAACATGCTGATCCGTGACGGGGCGGCGCTGGTGCGCAATGCCGCAGATGTGATTGATCAACTGGGGCCGGCAAAGGCTGCCGCCACCAGCCCGCCCATTTCCCAAGCAGCCGCCCCCGCGCCCCAGCGCGACATTGCAGCGCTGCACACCGATATATTGTCACGCCTTGGCCCCAGCCCCGTTGCCGAAGACCAGCTGCTGCGCGATCTGGCGGTCGCACCGGGGATCGCCACACCTGTTCTGGTCGAGCTTGAGTTGAACGGGCATATCCTGCGCCATGCAGGCGGGCTGGTATCCCGCGCGGACTGAACGTGACGCGGCCGCAGATCGGGGGCCAGCCCCCGCTTTGGAGAACCTCCAAAGCGCCCCCGGGATTTAGACCATCTGGAAGCCGGAACCCCGGCCGGATTACACCGTGAAACACCCCCGAAAAGGCGCTTTATAGCCCGTGTATCAAAGGGGGCGCGCTGTTCTGCGGATTGACAAACTTCGCTTCACGCCACATGTCACAGCATAAGCCACGCGAATTAATTTGATCCAAGGTGCCGAATTTTATGCCAGTTGTCGTCGTCGAATCACCTGCCAAAGCTAAAACGATCAACTCGTATCTCGGCAGTGATTACACCGTGCTTGCGTCCTACGGCCACGTCCGCGATCTGCCGCCCAAAGACGGATCGGTCGACCCGGAAAACGGGTTCGACATGACTTGGGAAGTCGCCGCAGCAAGCAAGAAACACGTCAAAGCCATCGCTGATGCGCTGAAAGACGACAACGCATTGATCCTCGCGACTGACCCTGATCGCGAAGGCGAAGCAATCAGCTGGCACCTGCAAGAGGCGCTAACCAAACGCAAGTCGATCAAGAAGGACACGCCGGTCAGCCGTGTAGTGTTCAACCAGATCACCAAAAAGGCCGTGACCGAAGCAATGGCGAACCCACGTCAGGTCGATATGCCACTGGTCGAGGCCTATCTGGCCCGGCGCGCGCTGGATTATCTGGTGGGCTTTAACCTGTCGCCCGTCCTCTGGCGTAAATTGCCCGGCGCGAAATCGGCGGGGCGGGTACAGTCGGTCACCTTGCGGCTGATCGTCGAGCGCGAGATGGAGATCGAGGCCTTCCGCAACCGCGAATACTGGAGCGTCAAGGCGCTGGTCGCCACGCCGCGCGGGCAAGAGTTCGAGGCCCGTCTGGTGACGCTTGCCGGTAAGAAGCTGGACCGTTTTGATCTTGGCAATGAAACCCAGGCCGAGATGGCGGTACAGGCGATTACCAGCCGCGATCTGACGGTTACCAGCGTCGAGGCAAAACCCGCGAGCCGCAACCCCTCGGCCCCGTTCATGAC
>NZ_DGMH01000016.1:8874-26223 GCF_002388305.1 Sulfitobacter sp. UBA4523 | reverse complement strand
CACATCACCTATATGCGGACCGACGGCATCGACATGGCCCCCGAAGCGATCACGATGGCACGGGACGCTATCTCGGACCGGTTCGGGGCGGAGTATGTCCCGTCTGAGCCGCGCATTTACAAGAACAAGGCCAAGAACGCGCAAGAGGCGCACGAATGTGTGCGCCCTACCGACATGACCAAAGATGCCGACGCGCTGAAACTGACCGAACCGGATCAACGCAAGCTTTACGACTTGATCTGGAAGCGCACGCTGGCCTGCCAGATGGAAAGCGCGCGTCTGGAACGCACCACGGTAGAGATCGGTAGCAAGGACGAACAGGTCGGGCTGCGCGCCACCGGTCAGGTGGTGAAATTCGACGGCTTCCTGCGTGTCTACGAAGAAGGCCGCGACGATGTCGTGGACGAGGATGACAAGCGCCTGCCGCAGATCACCCAAGGTGACAAGATGGACAAACGCGCCGTCACGCCAGAGCAGCATTTTACCCAGCCGCCCCCCCGCTACACTGAAGCGACATTGGTCAAGCGCATGGAAGAGCTGGGAATCGGGCGCCCGTCGACCTACGCCAGCGTTGTCACCACCATTCAGGACCGCGAATACGTTCGCAAGGAAGGCAACCGTCTGTTCCCCGAAGACAAGGGCCGTTTGGTGACGGCCTTCCTCGAGAATTACTTCCGCAAATACGTGGGCTATGATTTCACCGCCGATCTGGAAAACCAGCTTGATAAGGTGAGCGCGGCGGATGCCGACTATAAGGATGTGCTGGGCCGGTTCTGGCAGGATTTTTCGGCTGCGATTGCCGAAACCGCCGATTTGCGCATCACCGAGGTGTTGGAGAAGATCAACGAGGTACTAGAGCCGCATCTTTTCCCGCCCAATGAGGATGGCAGCGACCCGCGCCTGTGCCCCAACTGCGAGATCGGGCGTTTGTCCATGCGCACCGCACGGTCCGGCGGCGCGTTCATCGGCTGTTCGAACTACCCTGAATGCCGCTATACCCGCCCCTTCGGCCCGCCCGACCCCGAGGCCGAAGCCTCGGCTATTCCGCCCGATGGCAAACTGCTGGGCGAGGATATGGGCGACGAGATTCGCGTGTTCAAAGGGCGCTTCGGCCCTTATGTGCAGCGCGGCCCCGTCACCGAAGAGAACAAAAAACCGCCGCGTCAATCGGTGCCCAAGGACTGGCCCGCCGAAGAGCTGGAGCTGGAACGCGCTGTCATGCTGCTGTCGCTGCCGCGTGAGATCGGCCCGCACCCGGAAGATGGGGTGATGGTCTGGGCAAATATCGGGCGCTACGGCCCCTATATCAAACACGCCGACAGCACGTCGAACCGTGGCGGGACCAATGCGAACCTCGAAACACTGGACGAGGTGTTCACCGTTGGCATGAACCGCGCCGTGCAGCTTCTGGCCGAGAAAGTCGCCAGCCGTGGCGGGCGTGGCAAAGCGGCAAAACCGATCCGCGAGATGGGCGAACACCCTGATCTGGGCGGCGAGGTCAACATCATGGAAGGCAAATACGGGCCTTATGTGAAGTGGGAGAAAGTCAACGCCACCATCCCCAAAGAGGTCGAGCCTGCCGATCTGACCATGGAACGTGCGGTTGAGCTGATCGAGGAAAAGCTGGCGAAATCCCCTGCCAAGCGCAAAGCCGCAACCAAGAAGCCCGCAGCAAAGAAAACCGCTGCGAAAAAAGCTCCGGCCAAGAAAACGGCTGCCAAGAAGGCCCCCGCAAAGAAACCAGCGGCCAAAAAGGCACCCGCAAAATCGGCCGCTGCACCGGAAGAATGAGAGCGCAACTCACATATTCATGAAATGACATATATGTGAGTTGCCCCGCCCTGCCCTTGCTGCTTTTACCTGTGACAATCGCCACGGTAAAAGGACATAAAGATGGCAGAGCAGACATTCTCAAGACGCGGGTTGATCCTGACAGCGGGCGCGGCGCTTTTCACGCCGGCCTTATTGCGCGCACAGACCCCGGTGCCAGAGATCGCGGCACCGGTACGTCATAACACCAATGGATTTTCCAGCCAGAACTGGCAGGACCACTTTGATACATTGGGCAAAGCCGCGATCGTGGCTGATACCTCTTCCCGCGCGCTGCACTATTGGGGCGGCGATGGCGAGACCTACAAGATTTACCCGACCTCCGTGCCCCGCAGCGACGAGCTGACCAAACGCGGCTACACCCGCATTGTACGCAAACGTGTCGGGCCCGACTGGACACCGACCCCCAGCATGATCGAACGCGACCCCGATCTGAAGTATATGCCGCCCGGTCCGGACAACCCGCTTGGCACCCATGCGATGTACCTCAGCTGGCCCGCCTATCTGATCCACGGCACCCATGACACGCGCAAGATCGGGCGGCAAAGCTCTGACGGGTGCATCGGGCTTTACAACCACATGATCGAGGCGCTGTACCAGATTGCCCCCATCGGCACGCAGGTACGCATCGTCTGACCTCGCTGCGGGCTGCACTGGCCCCGCAACGACAGCTGCCCACCCGACGCAGGGTGGGCGCACATTCACCCGAATTTTCCGGCAAGCTCCACTGGTACCGCTGACATTAGCGTCGGCGGTTTGACACGTTCGTTACGCCGCGTCATAGAAGTCGTATAACGATAATACGACAGGGCCGTGAGCCTCTCTTGAAAGGAGCCGGAATGAAGAAAATCTATGGAAGCGCTGCCGAGGCGCTGGAAGGCGTGCTGCACGATGGCATGCTGATCGCAGCGGGGGGCTTTGGCCTTTGCGGTATTCCCGAACTGCTGCTGAACGCGATCCGGGACGCGGGCACCAAGGATTTGACCTTTGCCTCGAACAATGCGGGCGTAGATGATTTCGGCATCGGTATCTTGTTGCAGACCAAGCAGGTCAAGAAAATGATCAGCTCTTACGTCGGCGAGAACAAGGAATTCATGCGCCAGTATCTCGGCGGCGAGCTTGAGCTGGAATTCAACCCGCAAGGCACCTTGGCCGAACGTATGCGTGCGGGTGGTGCGGGCATCCCCGGATTCTACACCAAAACCGGCGTTGGCACCGTGATCGCCGAAGGCAAAGAGCACAAGGATTTCGACGGCGAAACCTATATCCTTGAGCGCGGCATCGTTGCGGATCTGGCGATTGTCAAAGCGTGGAAAGCGGATGACACCGGCAACCTCGTGTTCCGCAAGACGGCGCGCAACTTCAACCCACCAGCGGCCATGTGTGGCAAGATCTGCATCGCCGAGGTCGAAGAGATCGTCCCCCGTGGCAGCCTTGGCGGCGACGCGATCCACCTGCCCGGCATCTATGTGCACCGCATCATTCAGGGTGATCACGAGAAACGCATCGAACAGCGCACAGTGAGGACGGCATAATGGCTTGGGATCGCAATCAAATGGCGGCACGCGCCGCGCAGGAACTGCAAGACGGTTGGTATGTGAACCTTGGCATCGGGATTCCGACGCTGGTGTCCAACTACATCCCCGAGGGGATGGATGTGACCTTGCAGTCGGAAAACGGCATGTTGGGCATGGGGGCTTTCCCCATCGAGGGCGAAGAAGACGCCGACCTGATCAACGCGGGCAAGCAGACCATCACCGAGCTGGATCGCACCTCGTATTTCGACAGCTCGACCTCCTTCGGGATGATCCGCGGCGGCAAGATCGCCATGGCCATTCTGGGCGCGATGGAAGTGGCTGAAAACGGCGACCTCGCCAACTGGATGATCCCCGGCAAGCTGGTCAAAGGCATGGGCGGCGCGATGGATCTGGTCGCGGGTGTGGGCCGCGTTGTGGTGGTCATGGACCACGCCAGCAAGCATGGCGACAGCAAGGTGCTGAAAGAATGCACCCTGCCGCTCACCGGCAAGAACGTCGTTGACCGCATCATCACCAATCTGGGTGTGCTGGATGTCGTTGAAGGCGGGCTGAAGATCGTTGAATGCGCCGATGGCGTCACGGAAGACGAACTGCGCGCCGCGACCGAAGCGACAATCGTCTAATCTGCTGACACGATAAACGACAAGGGGCGCTGCCAGCGATGGCCGCGCCCCTTTTTCCATCCGGCCCCGAACTGGTGTCAGTTCATCGCCGCAAAAACACATCCGTCCGAGATCAGCTCGGGCGGGGTCTGGCACAGGCCCTTGGCGACCTGAAAAGCGGCCAGCACCTTGGGCACATAGTCACGGGTTTCGGCAAAAGGCGGCACGCCCGCGTGTTTGCGCACGGCCCCTTCGCCCGCGTTATAGCCGGCCAGCACCAAGATCGGATCGCGGTCAAATTCGCCCATCAGCCAATCCAGGTATTTTACGCCGCCCGCGATATTCTGCGTCGGGACCATACTATCGGTCACCCCAAAGCGGGACGCTGTATCAGGCATCAGTTGCATCAACCCCTGCGCCCCTGCCCCGCTGATGGCATCGGGGCGTCCTGCGGATTCAACCGTGATCACCGCGAGCACAAGCGCAGGTGACACCTGTGTCCCGATGGTAGAGCGTAGGATGTCGATCCCGTTGGCCTTGGCGATCTCTTGCATCTGTTGCATGCGTGGCGCGGGGATTTTGCTGCTGGCCGTTGCCAGCGTAACCATCGCGGCCTCCAGCCGACCCGGGCCAGATTTCTCGACCGCCGGAGAGACACGATCCCAGAACCAATCATATTGCCCCGGTGACGCTGGCACGATGGCACCGGAGTCGGTTGCGACAACCTCGGGTACGTCGTCGGCCTTGGGTTCGATAAAGACATTGATCCGATTGGTACTGCCCGGCTTGGGCGGTTTTACGCGTTTTGCTTCGAACTTCGGAAACGGCTTGGGCGCGTCTGCCCAGACAGCCGAGGCCGCCAGCATCCCCACCATCAAAGATACGGTCATTCGTCGAAACATCGCTGCCTGCACTGATTATTTAATGCTCTTTTTCAGCAATCTCGCACGGAAACCTTCGCCAGACCAACCAAACATGGCAGGGAACATGGCGATTTCGCCATAATTGATGCAATCCTGCCCCGCTTCCTATCAAGGATAACAAAAAATGAAGATGGAAAATCTTTTCGTATCAGTGAGCTACAATAATTCTGCCAAAAACCGGCCCTGAAAAACGAAATGTCACAATTGCCGCCAAATTCGTGCCCCATTCACAAGGCTATATAGGCTCATACCAAGTCAGCCAGATGCGGAATTGAGAGAGAAGCATCGAAACGGACGACAGGGTTGAGATTGAAAACTTTATGATCCTTGGAGGGACATACCATGATGAACTTTATCAAGAACTTCAAAAACGACGAATCCGGCGCTGTGACTGTTGACTGGGTTGTTCTGACCGCCGCCGTTGTTGGCCTGGCCGTCGCAGCTTACTCCTCGATCGAAACAGGCGCTTCCAACCTGACGTCGAAAACCAACTCCTACATGGCCACACAAAGCCCTGGCTAAATCTGGCGGCTAAGCGTTCGTCGCGCCAAGAGATTTCGCTGGCCGCATTCTGCTCGACAGAATGCGGCCAGTTTTTTAGACCTTCATCACGCAAGGCAAAACAATGCTCTCGAAGCTTATCAAATTCTGGCGAAGCCCAAGCGGTGCGGTCACAGTTGACTGGGTTGTTCTATGTGCAGCCGTGGTATCTCTGGCGGTTCTCATTGTCGTCAGCATGACTACCGGAACTGTGGATCTAGCAGACAGGGTGATGACCCAGACGCCGGGCGATATCTAACCCTAGCGCCCCATAATGACCCAGCTTGGTCGCGGATTATCCATAGTCTGAACACAATCACCGCCTATCCATTGGTATAAGTTTCGCGCCGCGTCCTGAGACCGGCACACACTCAAGAGAGGTAAGTAACATGCGGATGGTTTTTGGACTGGTCCTGCTCGCCGGTATCGCCTTGGCAGGTGGTGCTGTGTATCTGGCAAAGGGCCGCATCGGACAATATCAAGCAGCGCACCAACAGGCCCAAGAGGCTCTGGCACAGATTGTGCCGACGGTTGGTGTATATGTAGCCAACGGGCCGCTGAAATACGGGCAGCGCCTGACCCGCGAAGATGTGCGGCAGGTAAAATGGCCCGAGGATGCGATCCCCGAAGGCACATTTATCGAAGAAGCAGCGCTTTTCCCCGAAAACAGCGATGACCTGCGTGTCGTACTGCGTGCGATGGAAAAAGACGAAGCCATCATGGCGGTGAAGGTGACCGAACCCGGTGCCGATACCGGCCTCACCTCGCAGCTGGAACGGGGCAGCCGTGCTTTCGCGATCCGCGTCGATGTATCAAGTGGCGTCTCGGGCTTCCTGCGCCCCGGTGACCGTGTCGATGTCTACTGGACCGGCCGCATCAACCGGGGCGGCAATGACCGCGCCGATACCGGAGACGTGACCAAACTGATCGAGGCAGGCGTCAAGATCATCGCGATCGACCAAAGCGCCGGCGGCGAACGCAGCGAAGCGGCCATTGCGAATACTGTGACTGTTGCCGTTCAGCCCTATCAAGTTGCCGCATTGGCACAGGCGCAATCGACGGGTGACCTATCCCTCTCGCTCGTCGGGGCAGAGGATGACACCGTCGCCGGCGAGATCGAAGTCGACCAACGCCGCCTGCTCGGCCTGACAGAAGAAACGGTCAAAGTTGAAACGACTACAGAAAAAGTCTGCACCATCCGGACCCGCCGTGGTGCAGAAGTGGTCGAAATCCCGATCCCCTGCACCAACTGATCTGCTTATCAGGCAGGGCAAATACGGACCTCAACACCGCCGCGCATCCCTTAGCGCGGCGTTTTGCCATTTCGGATATGTTGCTGTTAATCCACATATACCCGCCCCCCCCTGTCATTGATTCTTGCAAAAAAACGCAAAGGACCGCACAGTGTCGCAAACGGCGGGCGCAAAGACCCTATTTTGAGGCGTGATCACAAAGGCAGGTCACATGAAAATCGATAAGTTTATTAAAGCAGCCCTATTGGGACTGACCATTGGCGCGATGCCATTTGCATTGACTGCGCCGATCGACGCGCAGGCCAACACGCTCCGTGTGGTCAAGAAGGGCACCAACCGTGTGTTGGAAGTCCCGATGAACCGCGCGGTTGTGGTTGAAAGCGATATCCCCTTTGCCGAGCTTAGCATCGCCAACCCGGGGATCGCAGATATCTCATCCCTCTCCGATCGCACCATCTATGTGCTGGGCAAATCCCCTGGCCTGACCACGCTGACCCTGCTTGATGCGGCCGGTCAGTTGATCACCAACGTGGATGTGCGCGTCGCGGCGGATGTCTCTGAATTCAAGGAACGCCTGCGGCAGATCCTGCCCGGCGAAAAGATCGAAGTGCGCACAGCCAACGACGGTATCGTCCTGTCGGGCATCGTGTCGTCGACCCAACGCCTGCAGCGCGCCCTTGATCTGGCCGAACGCTACGCGCCGGAACGCGTCTCCAACCTGATGAGCGTCGGCGGCATCCAGCAGGTGATGATGAAAGTCCGCTTTGCCGAGATGAGCCGATCTGTCTCCAAATCCCTAAGCGCGTCGCTCGCGTTGAACGGGTTGGTGGGCAATGATCTTGCGATCAACGGCGGGACCAATACGACAAATACGGCAGGCGCGATTGCGAACTCTCTTGGCGGCACGACACCTGCGTCCAACAGCAACGCAGGCGCGGTACTGTTCGGCTTTAACGCAGGGTCCACCCAAGTCGGCCTGCTGCTTGAAGCCCTGGAGCAGAAGGGTGCCGTACGCTTCCTTGCCGAACCAAACCTCGTTGCGCTGTCCGGGCAAGAGGCGACGTTCCTTGCCGGTGGCGAATACCCTGTGCCTGTCGCCCAGACCGGCGACCAGATTTCGGTGCAGTACAAACCCTTCGGCGTAGAGATGAGCTTTATCCCCCGTGTCGTGGATAAAGACCTGATTAACCTCGAACTTAAAGCCGCTGTGTCGGCGATTGATGCCAGCAACAGCGTGTCTTTGGGCAATGGTTTCGACATCTCGGCCTTTACCCGCCGCGAAACCTCGACCACGGTTGAAATGCGCGACGGCGAAAGTTTTGCGATCGCGGGTCTGCTGACCGACGATTTCACCGATAACTCCAGCCAGCTACCCTGGATCGGCGATGTGCCTGTATTGGGCGCGTTGTTCCGCAGCGCGAACTATCAGCGCAGCCAGTCCGAACTGGTGATCATTATCACGGCCCATCTTGTGACCCCCACCCGCGGCGAGGCTTTGGCCCTGCCCACCGACCGGATCAAACCGCCCACGGAAAGCGAATTGTTCCTGTCAGGTCGCACGTCCAAAGGCAGCACAGCACCCACCAAAGGGGCGGCAGGCGAGGTTGCCAAACAGGACTTTAGCGGGTCATATGGCTATGTATTGGATTGATCAGATGACTTCAGCGATCCCTTCGACAGGTAAAATCACCGGGTTATGCGCCGCTTTGGCGATGACCGTAGCAGGCTGCGTCAGCAGCCCTGATCCGGTCTATACCCAGTTCCACCGCGAAGCAGGATCCCTGACCGATCTGGGCACCTTTGGAAACGCCACGCTGAACAACCGTTTGGTGATGACAGGCGAACGCCAGTACACCTTCGATCTGGCCAACCGCTTTGCCGGCGAAGTCGAATCCACGGTGACCTTTGCCTTTAACTCGGCCCAGCTGGACGGGGCCGCGCAGGCTGTGCTGCGGCGCCAAGCGGGATGGATCCGCCAGTTCCCCGAGGTCCGGTTCCGCGTGTATGGCCATACCGATGCCGTCGGTTCGAACAGCTACAACAAGGCGTTGGGCCTGCGCCGAGCACAATCCGTTGTTGCGTTTCTGTCAACGCAAGGCATCAGCCGCAGCCGTCTTGAGGCCGTTGTTTCCTTTGGCGAAACACAGCCGTTGATCGTGACACAGGGCCGCGAACGGGCAAACCGTCGCACAGTGACCGAAGTCAGCGGCTTTGTCGGGCGTCATCCCACCGTTCTGGACGGCAAATACGCGCAGATCATCTATCGCGATTACGTTGCCAGCGCCGTGCCGCCGACTCAGCTATCGGGCGGCGCAACATCGACCGGTACCACGACGGAATAACCGGATAAAAGATACCTCGAGAAAGGCCTGATCGTCGCTGACGGTCGGGCCTTTTGCGTTTCAATCCGGCAAATCACTGCGGATCGTTTCAAAAGACCAAACAATAGAAACTATTTAGCCCCAATCTTGCCCAACTTGGCAGGGATATTCACTGCAATAGGACAGTTGCGCCCGGCCACCGTGGTCTGACGCAGGGGACCGCAAGGCAAAGAACAGGGCGACGCCCGATCCGCCCTTGCCGCGCCCCAAAGAGAAGAAGGGGAAGTTTAGGTATGAGCAGCAGTATGCCACAGATTGACGCACCACAGATCATCGCCTGCACTGTCAGCCGTGATGTACAGAACTTTGACCTGCTGATCGAGGATATGGAATCAGCTTTGGGCGAAGCCTGGGGTGATCTCGGCTTTTCTGAAAGCCTCGCTTTTTTCAGCCAGCCCGAAGCGGCGACGCTCGAGTTGATTGCACTGGCACTTGATTCCGAGGACGAAGAGAACCTGCCGATGATGTCCGAAATCATCTCGCAGGCCAAATCGCGTCATATCAAGGTGATCCTGATCGCCGAAGACATGTCCCCGGCCTCGCTCCATTCTCTGTTACGTCAAGGTGCGGATGAATTCGTCCCCTACCCGCTGCCCGAAGGCGAATTGGCGGCGACCATCGAACGTCTGCGCGCAGGCCCCGAGCCCACAGCCGAACACACCGAGGCAGGCCCCAAGCTGAAACCCGGTGCCGATAAAGACGGCGCTGTGATCGTGGTACATGGTTTGGCCGGTGGCACCGGTGCGACGAGCATGGCCGTTAATCTGGCGTGGGAACTGGCGACCTCCGACAAAAAGAATCCACCAAAGGTCTGCCTGCTGGATTTCGATCTGCAGTTCGGGGCCGTGGCGACCTATCTGGACCTGCCGCGCCGCGAAGTTGTCTATGACATGCTGATCGAGACAGACGAGATGGACGAGGAAAGCTTTGGTCAGGCCCTGCTGACCTATGAAGACACGCTTCAGGTCCTGACCGCCCCCGCCGATATGCTGCCGCTTGATCTGATCACCTCGGAAGATGTGACGCGGATTCTGGATATGGCGCGCAACCAGTTCGACTACGTTGTTGTCGATATGCCGTCGACGCTGGTGCAATGGACCGAAACCGTGCTGAGCAATGCGCATGTCTATTTTGCCATGCTCGAACTGGATATGCGCTGCGCCCAAAACGCCCTGCGTTTCAAACGCGCGCTGCAATCCGAAGAGCTGCCGGTCGAAAAGCTGCGTTATGTCATGAACCGCGCGCCGAAATTTACCGACCTTAACGCCAAAGCGCGGGTCAAACGGATGGCAGAAAGCCTTGGTATTTCCATCGACGTGCAGCTGCCTGATGGCGGCAAGCAGGTGACGCAGGCCAACGACCACGGTCTGCCGCTCGCCAATACCGCCGCCAAGAACCCGCTACGCCGCGAGATCGCAAAGCTCGCGTCTTCTATCCACGACCTCAAGGCTGACGAAGCCAAAGCCGCCTGATCCGGCCCAAGCGCCAGATAATTTAGAAAGAGTATTCAGATGTTCTCGAAGTATAAAAAGCCAGGTGACGTTGCCGTAGCCACACCCGCCCCAAAGGCGAAGGCTCCCGCGCCCCAGCAACAGCCAGAGGAAGCGGTCGCGCCCAAACCCGCCAGCATGCGCCGCGTGGCTCAAGCCGCAACCGTCGCCCCGCAGGATCGCGACGTGAAGCGCAAGCAACGCATGAGCGACATCAAGCTCGAACTGCACCGTGCCCTGCTTGAGAACCTGAACCTCGCCGCCCTTGAACATGCCTCGGAGCAGGATCTGCGCAGCGAGATCAACGAAATCTCGACCGAGATTCTGGCCGAGAAATCCATCGTGTTGAACCGCGAGGACCGCGTTCAACTGAACTCCGAACTGTATGACGAGGTGACCGGCCTTGGTCCGCTGGAAACGCTGCTGAAAGACGACAGCGTCAACGATATTCTGGTCAACGGCCCGCAACAGATCTTTGTGGAACGCGCGGGTAAACTGCAGCTGACCGACGTGACCTTCAAAGACGAAAAGCACCTGCTGCGGATCATCGACAAGATCGTTTCCGCCGTTGGCCGTCGCGTCGATGAAAGCAACCCTTATGTCGATGCGCGCTTGAAAGACGGCTCGCGTTTCAACGCTATGGTCCCGCCGATTGCCGTGGACGGCAGCCTTGTCTCCATTCGTAAGTTTAAGAAAGACAAACTCGGCATTGATGATCTGGTAAGCTTTGGGGCCTTCTCGGAAGAGATGGCAGCCTATCTGCAAGCCGCCGTCGCCACCCGTCTGAATATCATCGTCTCGGGCGGTACAGGTTCTGGTAAAACCACCACGCTGAACGCGCTGTCATCGTTTATTGCCAACGATGAACGTATCCTGACCATCGAAGACACCGCCGAATTGCAACTGCAACAGACCCATGTGGGCCGCATGGAAAGCCGCCCGCCCAACGTTGAAGGCAAGGGCGAGGTATCCCCGCGCGACTGTCTGAAAAACGCCCTGCGGATGCGTCCTGACCGGATCATCGTCGGCGAGACGCGCGGCGAGGAAGTGATCGACATGCTGCAGGCGATGAACACCGGCCACGACGGGTCGATGACCACGATCCACGCCAACTCTGCCCGCGATGGTGTCAGCCGTCTGGAAAACATGATCGCCATGGCCGGTATCGAAATGCCGCTGAAAGCGGTCCGCAGCCAGATCTCGTCGGCTGTGAACCTGATCGTACAAGCGTCGCGCTTGCAGGACGGGTCGCGCCGCATGACGTCGATCACCGAAATCACCGGCATGGAGGGCGACGTGATCTCTATGCAGGAAATCTTCCGCTTTCAGCGCGTCGGCCTGACCCCCGAAAACAAGATCATCGGCCACTTCACCGGCACCGGCGTGCGCAGCCACTTCTCTGAACGTTTCAAGATGTGGGGCTATGACCTGCCATCGTCGATCTATGAACCCGTTGTGGTCAAGTAAGGATTATCAATCATGAGTGCAGAACCCATTATCTATGGCCTGATCTTCGTCGGTGTCCTTGTGCTGGTCGAAGGGCTGTATCTGGTCGCTTTCGGTAAATCCATCAGCCTCAACAGCAAGGTCAACCGCCGGCTTGAAATGCTGGAAAAAGGGGCCCGCCGCGAAGAGGTTCTGGACAAGCTGCGCAAGGAAATGCAGCAGCACATGGATAATAAATCCATTCCGGTCTATTCCCTGCTCGCCGAGAAAGCACAAAAGGCCGCGATCGCCTTTGCGCCGAAACAGCTGATCATGATCATGGCCGGCCTCTCGGTCGTCGCCTTTCTGGGGCTGACCATCGGCACCAATACCGAAGTACCCGTACGCATCCTGATCTCTGTCGGGATCGGTGTCGGGGCGGTATTTTTCTGGATCTCGTCCAAAGCGAAAAAGCGTATGGACATGATCGAAGAGCAACTGCCTGACGCGGTGGAACTGATGGTGCGGTCGTTGCGCGTGGGCCACCCTTTCACCAGCGCGATCTCTATCGTGTCCAAGGAAATCCAGGACCCGCTGGCGTCGGAATTCGGCGTAATTGCCGATGAGACCGCCTATGGCCGAGACATCGGCGAGGCGCTCAAGGATATGGCCGAACGGCTTGATATGCAGGATTTGCGCTTCCTCGCGGTGGCTGTGACCATCCAGCAGCAATCGGGGGGTAACCTTGCCGAAATCCTTGCGGGGTTGGCCAAGGTCATCCGCGCCCGCTTCCGCCTGTTCCGCCGCGTGCGTGCTATCACTGCCGAGGCGAAATGGTCCGGCAAGTTCCTGTCTGCCTTCCCGATCCTCGCGCTCATCGTGATCAAACTCGGTGACCCGCATTACTATGACGAAGTCATGACCCACCCGCTGTTCATCCCCGGCTGTATCGCGGTTGTCCTGTTCCTGTCGCTTAACCTCATCGTCATGCGCAAGCTGACCGATATCAAAGTCTAAGGGGGCCTCACTGTGAATATTCTCAACTCACTCGACACCGCACTTGGTCCCATGGGCTGGATCGCCATTCTGGGCGCATTGGGCCTAACCATGGTGGGCGCAACGCTTGTCATGATCCTGCGCCAGCCCGAAGACCCTTTGGCCAAACTCAAACGGAGCCAGACCGAGGCTGCCGATGCAGGCAAGCAACAGCGCCTGCGCCAGTCGGACCGCAACGAGAAGCTGCAAAAATTCGCCAAGTTCCTCGAACCTGAAGACGTGGAAGAGCTAAGCGCCAAGGCGCTGCTGCTGCGTCAGGCGGGCTATAGCTCGCGCGATGCGGTACGGTTCTTTCACTTTGCCCAGATGGCGCTTGGTATTGCCGGGCTGGTGATCGGCACCGTCTACATCAACTTCCTTGGCGGCGGCGAAGGCATGACCACCAACAAGATGATGCTGTATACCGTGGGCCCCGGCGGCATCGGATATTTCCTGCCGCGCTATTGGGTGACCCGCCGCGTCGCCGAGCGAAAAGAGGAAATCACACGCGGTTTCCCCGATGCGCTGGACATGATGCTCGTCTGCGTCGAAGCCGGCCAGTCGCTTGATCAATGTATCGTCCGTGTGGCCCGCGAATTGCGCGCCTCCTACCCTGCGCTGGCGGAAGAGTTCGAAATCGTCGCCTATGAGATGAAGGCCGGTAAAGACAAGGTCAGCGTGCTGAACGCCATGGGCGAACGCTGCGGCGTGCAAGATGTGTCGTCCTTTGTGACGGTGCTGGTACAATCCGCCGCCTTCGGGACATCCATCGCCGACGCGCTGCGGGTCTATGCCGCCGAGATGCGCGACAAACGCGTGATGCGCGCCGAAGAGGCCGCAAACAAGTTGCCAACCAAGATGACACTTGCCACAATGATGCTGACCGTTCCTCCGCTGCTGATCATTCTGGTCGCGCCATCGGTGATGAACATTACCAAACTAGGTCAGTAAGGCTCTGCATGATCCACATTCCCAAGCGCGCGTTACCCTTCAGGCTCGCGCTTTGTATGACCCTGATCGCCGGATTGGCCGCTTGCTCTGCAGGCGGTCTTTCCGCGTTTGGGGGCAAGCGCGCCAGCCCTGACAACCCCTTTGCCCCCGGTGTCAACACCCGCAAGGACGCCGAAGACGGGGTAGAGGTCGCCCACCGTCTGATGCGCGCGGGCGAATACGAACTGGCCATCCGCGCCTTCAACCGCGCCGCGCTCGCCTCCCAGTTGGACGCCGAAATCCTGTCGGGACTGGGCAGCGCCAACCTTGGGCTGGGGCGATTGGGTCAGGCGGAAAAGCTGCTGCGCGACGCTGTAGAAAAGGACGAAACCCACCCCGAGGTCTGGAATAATCTCGGCGTTGTGTTGATGGAGCGCGGCAAACTCGCCGAAGCCCAGCTGACCTTTCGCAAGGCCTATGCGCTCGATAATGGCGAAAGTGACGCAATCCGTGACAATTTGCGCTTAGCACTCGCAAAATCGGAAAACTCTGTTACGATCCCGGATCAAGAAGACAGTTATAAATTGGTGCGGCGCGGCTCGGGCGACTATCTGGTTCGGCCAGCATCATAACGAGGCAGAGCAGTAAAAGGACGCAAAAATGCGCCACCCTATCCTATTGGCCGCCTGCATTGCAGGCGTCGTCGCAGTAGCAGGCTGCGGCAAGAAATCCGGCGAGGATACCGTCACCCGCGCCTTCCAGGACGTGAACGTCGTGGATGAAAGCAACCTCAACGATGTGATGCTGACAGTGGCCGACCCGAACGAGGCGGTCAGCTATTTCACCCGCACCGCGCAGGAAAACCCCGACCGCATCGACATCCAGCGCAGCTTGGGCAAATCCCTGATCCGCGCCAAGCGCAACCAAGAGGCCGCATCGGTCTGGGGCAAAGTTGCCGCTTCCAAGGATGCCACCGCCGACGACAAGGTTGATTACGCCGATGCGCTGATCCGCGCGGGCGATTGGGCCAAGGCGGAAAAGACGCTGGATTCCGTCCCGCCCACCCATGAAACCTACAACCGTTACCGGCTTGAGGCGATCGTCGCTGACAGCAAGCAGGAATGGGACAAGGCCGACAGTTTTTACGAGATCGCCATTGGTCTGACCACCAAGCCCGGTTCGGTCATGAACAACTGGGGCTACTCCAAACTGACGCGCGGCGACTATCAGGCTGCCGAACGCCTTTTCGGCGAGGCCGTAAAGCAGGATTCAACGCTGTTTACCGCCAAGAACAACCTGATCCTCGCCCGTGGCGCGCAACGTGAATACAGCCTCCCCCCGATCGAGATGGACCAGACGGAGCGCGCGCAACTGTTGCACACCCTCGCCCTCTCCGCGATCAAGAAGGGCGACGTTGAAACCGGTAAAGGGCTGCTGCGCGACGCCATCAGCACCCACCCGCAGCACTTCGAGGCCGCCGTCCGGTCGCTGCGCGCGCTGGAAAACGCAGGCTAACGCGTGGAGATCACCAACTCCGCAGCGCTGTGGTTCCTGCCCTTCGCGCTGCCCCTTTGTGCCTATACGATCTACACCGATCTGGCCTTTATGCGGATCACCAATGTCACGGTGATCGCATTGGCCGCCGTGTTTGTGCTGATCGGCCCGATCGCCCTGCCCTTTGACAGCTACCTCTGGCACCTGCTGGCGATGGTGGTAGCCCTTGTTGTGGGCATCTTCATGAACGCAGGCGGGCTGATGGGCGCGGGGGATGCGAAATTCATCGCCGCCGCCACGCCCTTTATCGCGCTCGGGGATGTGCGCTTTGTCATGGCACTGTTCATGGCAACGCTGGTTGCCGCCTATATCATTCACCGCGCCGCCAAATATTCCCCCCTGCGCAAGCTTGCCCCGCAATGGGTCAGCTGGCACGAAGCCAAGAAATTCCCCATGGGCCTCGCCCTTGGCACTGTGCTTGCCGCATATTTAATGCTCGGTGCCTACTTCGGGGCCTGATTTCGCCATATTCAACCGCTACGCCTTGGGGCACGCCCGTGTCCCCATGAAAGAAGCCTTCATGAATATGCAAACCAGCGCCGTCATGGCCCCCCCTCCGCCGCGCACCATCCAAGAGATGAAGCTGCCCGTGGTGATGATGCGCGACATCATGATCAAGACGATGTTCCGCAAGAACGTCACTATGGTCAGCGAGCTCGCAGCGGCGATCTGCCTGCCGCTTCAGGTCACGCAGGAACTGGTGGATCTGTCGCGCGAACAACGCCTTCTCGAAGCGACGGGCACGCTCAACGCGAATAACGGCAATGAAATGGGCTACCAGCTGACCGATCTGGGCAAGGCCCGCGCGTTGGATGCCTTGGCGCAATCGGAATACTTCGGGCCGATGCCCGTGCCGCTTGATGTCTACCGCGAACAGATCAAGCGCCAGTCCGTGCGCAATATGCAAATCACCCGTGCAAAACTCGAAGCCGCCATGGGCCATCTGGTGCTCCCGTCCGAGCTGATCGGCAACCTTGGCCCAGCCGTGACGGCCGGTCGCTCCATCCTGATGTACGGCCCCCCCGGCAATGGTAAATCAAGCATCTCCAACGGGATTCGCGACGCGCTTGGCGACCGGATCTATGTCCCCCGCGCGATTGAATACGCCGGTCAGGTGATCACGGTCTATGACCCCATCGTGCACACCGCCATTTCCGAGGAAAAACAAGACCCGAAATCCCTGCGCCGCGTGACGCGCTTTGACACCCGCTATGTCAAATGCGAACGCCCCACAGTGATCACCGGGGGCGAACTGACGCTCGATATGCTTGATCTGGTCTACAACCCCACCGCACGGACCTATCAAGCCCCGCTGCAACTGAAATCCACCGGCGGCATCTTCATCGTCGACGACCTTGGCCGACAGGCAGAATCGCCACAGGCGCTGGTCAACCGCTGGATCGTGCCGCTGGAAGAAAACAAGGACATCCTCGCCCTGCAATCGGGCGAGAAGTTCGAAGTTCCCTTCGACACGCTGGTGGTCTTCTCCACCAACTTCCACCCCAATGAGATCTTCGACCAGGCCGCCCTGCGCCGGATCTTCTTCAAGATCAAGATCGACGGGCCCAATCAGGAAAACTTCCTCAAGATCTTTGCCATGGTCGCAAAGAAAAGAAACATCAAACTGGACGAGGCGACGCTGATCCATTTGCTGAAAACAAAATACCCCACGATCAACAATGTGTTTGCCAACTATCAGCCGATCTTCTTGATCGACCAGATGATTTCCATCTGCGATTTCGAAGGTATCCCGCACCAGATGCGCCCTGATCTGATTGACCGAGCTTGGGCCAATATGTTCGTCGAGGATGAAACCATCGTCAGGTAGCACCGCGCTCGAAACGGGCG
>NZ_DGMH01000016.1:8407-8652 GCF_002388305.1 Sulfitobacter sp. UBA4523 | reverse complement strand
GGGCTGGCCCCCGCGTGCAAACAGCCTATCTTGCACCCCATGCAGACCCTGCCCCCCAAGTTCTCCGACTGGTTCGCCACCAAAGGCTGGTCCATCCACCCCCACCAGCAAGACATGCTGGACCGCGCCGAGGTGCCCGCCCTGCTGTTGATCGCGCCGACCGGGGGCGGCAAGACGCTGTCGGGTTTTCTCCCCACGCTGGTCGATCTGGCCGAGGGCGGTCACGAGGGGATGCACACGCTCTA
>NZ_DGMH01000016.1:3146-8312 GCF_002388305.1 Sulfitobacter sp. UBA4523 | reverse complement strand
TCTCGCCGCTCAAGGCGCTGGCCGCGGATATCAAGCGCAACCTCACCACCCCGGTGACGGAAATGAGCCTCCCCATCCGGATCGAGGACCGCACCGGCGACACCTCGCAAACGCGCAAACGCCGGCAACGCGCCGACCCGCCTCATATCCTGCTGACCACCCCCGAAAGCCTTGCGCTGCTGACCTCCTACGAGGATGCACCGCGCATGTTCAAAGGGCTCAAACGTGTCGTGATCGACGAGATCCACGCGCTGGCCGACAGCAAGCGGGGCGACCAACTGATGCTGGCACTGGCGCGGCTGCAACGCCTGTGCCCGGGGCTGAAACGGGTGGGCCTGTCAGCCACCGTCGAAGATCCCGCCGCCATCGCGCATTTCATGGCACGTCACCCCGACCCCTGCCCGATCCTGCTGGCCGATCCCGGCCCGCCGCCCGACATCCGGATGCTGCGCACGGACGCGGCCCCGCCGTGGTCCGGCAATGGGGCTGCCTATGCGATTCCGGCGGTGCTCGACCAGATACGCCAGCATAAAACCACCCTGATCTTCCACAATACCCGCGCTCAGGCCGAGATTTTCTTTCACAATCTCTGGCTCGCCAACGAAGATAGCCTGCCCATCGGCATCCACCACGGCTCGCTCGATCGGCAGCAACGCGAACGGGTCGAAGCCGCGATGGTGCGCGGTGATCTGCGCGCGATTGTGTGCACCGGCAGCCTTGATCTGGGGATCGACTGGGGCGATGTCGATCTCGTGATCCAGATCGGCGCCCCGAAGAATGTCAAACGGCTGGTCCAGCGCATCGGGCGGGCCAACCACCGCTATAACGCGCCCTCCAAAGCGCTGCTGGTGCCTGCCAACCGGTTCGAGGTGGTCGAATGTGTCGCCGCCCTCGACGCCGTATTGGCAGGAGAGCTTGACGGCGACCCGCGCGGCCCCGGCCCCCGCGATGTGTTGTGCCAGCATATCCTGATCACCGCCTGCGCCGGCCCCTTCGACGCTGACGCGCTCTATGCCGAGGTGACCTCGGCCGGGGCCTATGCCAGCCTCAGCCGCGCCGCCTTTGACGCCTGCCTCGATTTCTGTGCCACAGGCGGCTACGCCCTGCGCGCCTACGACAGATGGCAACGTCTGATGTGCACCGACGGCAAATGGCACCTGCGCGACCCCCGCAGCAGCCAGCGTATCCGTATGAACATCGGTACCATTCAGGACACGGACACGCTGAAGGTCCGCATGAAGCGCAACCGCGGCGGTGCCCCTTTGGGCGAAATCGAGGAAGGTTTCGCCGCCTCGCTCAGCGCGGGCGACACATTCCTGATCGGCGGCCAGATCGTCAAATACGAAGGGCTGCGGGAAATGACCGTAGAGGTCAGCCGCTCCGCCGCCAAGAAACCACGCGTCGCCACGTTCATGGGCACCAAATTCGCCACCTCGACCCAGCTCTCCGCCCGCGTGCAACGCATGTTCACCCAAGACAGCTGGCCCGAGTTGCCGCGCCACACGGCCGAATGGCTGACCCTGCAACGCGAGGTCAGCCAACTGCCGCAGCCGGGCCGACTGCTGATCGAAAGCTTCCCCCATGAGGGCCGCGCCCAGACGGTCTTCTACGGCTTCGCCGGACGCAACGCGCAGCAAACGCTCGGCCTGCTGCTGACAAAACGGATGGAGGAACTGGGCCTCAACCCCCTGGGCTTCGTCGCCACCGATTATGCCACGCTGATCTGGGGGCTGGATCCGGTCGACGACCCCGCCCCGCTCGTTGATGCCACAGCCCTGCATGACGGGTTGGACCATTGGCTGGCCGGCAATGCGGTGATGAAACGCACGTTCCGCGCCGCCGCCACCATCGCGGGGCTGATCGAACGGAACACCCCCCAAGCCCGTAAGTCTGGCCGGCAGGCGACCCTCAGCTCTGATATCCTGTATGACACCTTGCAGAAATACGAACCCGATCACCTCCTGCTCGATATCACCCGCGAAGAGGCCCTGCGCGGGCTGGTCGACTTTGGCCGGATCGAGGAAATGCTGCATCGTATCAAGGGCCGGATTGACCACCGTATCCTCGACCGTGTCAGCCCGCTGTCCGCACCGCTGTTTCTGGAAATGGGTCGCGTGCCGGTCAAAGGGCAGGCAGAAGAACGTCTGCTGGCCGAGGAATCCGCGCGGTTGATGGAAGCCTCCGGCCTCGCACAGATCACACCCGCGCCGGATAACATCCCCCTCAAACGGTGCTAGACATGGCAATCCCTGCGCAGCTGAGTATTTTTGAAAGGGTGAATTAACTTTCGCTTAGGTATTTTGCCCCATGATCACCCCGCGGTACAGGCTGGAGAGCCGATGACCGCAAAGGGTGAAGACGCCCCCACGCCCCTCGGGATCAGCGGGGGCGTCTTCCGCTTCACCCTTTTTCAAATACTCCTGCGCCCCGCCATAGGCGCGTCCATCGGCCAGCGCCCCTTGCGCCCGCGGGCAAACTTGGTGATGAACGCAGCATGAACATCGGGTATGAATTCGACTTTTGCGGCGCGCGGCTGACGGCGCTTGGCTCTGGCGCTTTGTGGTGGGCAGATCACGGGCTGCTCTGCGTGTCCGACCTGCATCTTGGCAAAGCCGAACGAATTGCGCGGCGCGGCGGCACGGCGCTTCCCCCTTACGAGACGATGGACACGTTGACCCGGCTTGCGGCGGCGCTTGACCGTGTACCCGCGCGCGTCGTGGTGTGTCTGGGCGACAGTTTCGACGATCTGCACGCGGCCCACGCCCTGCCCGAACCAGCGCGGCTGACGCTGGCGCGGCTGCAGGCGGGCCGGCAGTGGCTGTGGGTAGAGGGCAACCACGACCCCGGTCCCGTCGAACTGGGCGGGGAGCATCTGGCCGAGCTTGTGATCGGCCCCCTGCAGTTCCGGCATATCGCGCAGACCGGCGCACAGGCCGAGGTTTCGGGACATTATCACCCCAAGGCACGGCTGCGGCTGCGCGGGCGGTCGGTGACGCGTCCGGCCTTCCTGTATGACGACCGACGGCTGATCATGCCTGCCTTTGGCACCTATACCGGCGGGTTGTACAGTGACGCGCCGGTGCTACAGGCATTGATGGGTCCGCAGGCCTGCGCCATACTTACCGGACCGCAGCCCACCGCGATCCCCATGCCGCGCTAGTCGCAGCCACGGGGCCGGCTATCCATGTTGAAAGAGCCCCTATGACCCCTCAAGAAATCGCCCGCATCCGCGACAGCTTTGCCGCACAATCGATGATGCAGACCCTCGGCGCTGAACTCAGTGATGTGTCGAAGGGGCTCATCCGGATCGAGGCACCGATCCTGCCCGGCACGCGCCAGCAGCAGGGGTTTGGCCACGCGGGGCTGACGTTCTCTATCGGGGACAGCGCTGCGGGCTATGCCGCGCTGACGACACTGCCCTTGGATACCGAGGTCGTCACCGCAGAGATCAAGATCAACCTGCTGGCCCCCGCCCGCGGAGACCGGCTGATCGCGATTGGCAAGGTGGTGAAACCGGGCAAGCGGCTTTGTGTGGTCACGGCCGAGGTCTTTGCCCAAACCGGCGACCAGCAGGTGTTGATCGCCTTGCTTCAGGGCACGATGGTGCCGGTTCCGGCAACCGCCGCTTAGGCGGTCAGCCCTTCGGGTTCGGGCAGCTCATGGGCACGGCAGCAGGCTGTAACCGTATTGGCCAGCAGACAGGCGATCGTCATCGGGCCCACGCCCCCCGGCACTGGGGTGATCGCACCGGCCACCTTGGCGCAGCTGTCAAAGTCGGCATCACCCACCAGACGGGTCTTGCCCTCACCCCGCTCTGGCGCGTCGAGACGGTTGATGCCCACGTCGATGATTGTGGCCCCCGGTTTGATCCAGTCGCCCGGCACCATCTCGGGGCGGCCCACGGCGGCGATCACGATATCAGCGCGGCGCACAACAGCGGCAAGGTCTTTGGTCCGTGAATGGGCGATGGTCACGGTGCAGCTGTCGTTGAGCAGAAGCTGGGCCATAGGTTTTCCCACGATATTGCTGCGTCCGATCACGACTGCATCCATCCCCGACAGGGTGCCGTGGTGGTCGCGCAGCATCATCAGACAGCCAAGCGGCGTGCAAGGCACCATGGATTTCTGCCCCGTGCCCAACAGACCGACGTTCGAGATGTGAAACCCGTCGACATCCTTGGCCGGATCAATCGCGCTGATCACAAGGTCTTCGTTCAGGTGATCGGGCAAGGGGAGCTGTACGAGGATACCGTGGATCGTATCATCCTTGTTCAGCGTGTCGATCAGGGTCAGAAGCTCCGCCTCTGATGTGGTGTCTGCCAGCCGGTGTTCGACCGATTTCATGCCCACTTCCTTGGTCATCTTGCCCTTGGATTTGACATAGACCTCGGAGGCAGGATCGGCCCCGACAAGCACCACAGCCAGCCCCGGCGTGATCCCGTGATCGTCCTTCAGCCGCGTGACATGCTGGGCGACCTGCCCCCGCACCTGTGCTGCAAATGCCTTGCCGTCAATGATCGTCGCTGTCATGGGGACCGTCCTTTGTCTGTTGTGGCGCTGCTATCACCTGCCACAGCAGGCGAAGGCGCGAAGGGGCGACCCTCCGCGCCCTGTTCATACGCGCTTAGAACAGACCTTCAACATCGCCGATGTCATTGAGACGAATATTTTCGGCAGAAGGCACCCGTGGCAAGCCCGGCATGGTCATGATCTCACCGCAGATTGCCACGACAAAGCCCGCGCCGGCAGACAGGCGCACCTCGCGCACGGGGATGGTAAAGCCGGTCGGCGCGCCGCGGGCTTCGGGATCGGTGGTAAAGCTGTATTGCGTTTTGGCCATACAGACCGGCAGATCGCCATATCCATGCTCTTCCCAGTCTTTCAACTGGTTGAGGATCTTCTGGTCCATCACCGCCCCATCCGCGCGATAGATCTTTGTGGCGATGGTGTTGATCTTATCGGCCAGCGGCATCGCGTCGGGGTAGAGCGTGGCGAAATCCGCCTTGCCCTTATCGATCGTCTCGACCACTTTCTCGGCAAGTTCGGCAGAGCCAGCGCTGCCCAATTCCCAGTGGCGGGACAGCACGGCCTCGGCCCCTTGCGAGGCGACATAGTCTTTGACCGCTTGCACCTCTGCGTCGGTGTCGGTGACGAAATGGTTGATCGC
>NZ_DGMH01000016.1:0-2990 GCF_002388305.1 Sulfitobacter sp. UBA4523 | reverse complement strand
GCCTTGGCCACGCCGCCGTTCATCTTCATCGCGCGCACGGTGGCCACGACCACGACGCAGGACGGTGCCAACCCCGCCTTGCGGCATTTGATGTTCAGGAACTTCTCTGCCCCCAGATCGGCACCAAAGCCCGCTTCGGTCACGACGTAATCGGCCAGCTTCAGCGCGGTGGTGGTCGCGATGACAGAGTTACAGCCATGCGCGATATTGGCGAAAGGCCCGCCGTGGACGAAAGCGGGGTTGTTTTCCAGAGTCTGCACAAGGTTCGGCTGCATCGCGTCTTTCAACAGCACGGTCATCGCACCATCCGCTTTGATATCGCGCGCATAGATCGGTTTACGCTCGCGGGTATAGGCGACGATCATGTCACCAAGGCGCTTTTGCAGGTCGTTTAGGTCTTTGGCCAAGCACAAGATCGCCATGACTTCGGACGCGACGGTGATGTCGAATCCGGCCTCGCGGGGGAAACCGTTCGACACACCGCCCAAGGACGCCGTGATCTGACGCAGGGCGCGGTCGTTCATGTCGACGACGCGGCGCCAGACGACGCGCCGCAGGTCGATCTCTAGCGCGTTGCCCCAATAGATGTGGTTATCGATCATCGCGCTGAGCAGGTTGTGCGCCGAGGTGATGGCGTGGAAGTCACCGGTGAAATGCAGGTTCATCTCTTCCATCGGGACGATTTGCGCATAGCCGCCCCCCGCGGCCCCGCCTTTCATGCCGAAGTTCGGACCAAGAGACGCCTCGCGGATACAGACGGCCGCGTTCTTGCCGATGCGGTTCAACCCGTCGCCCAGACCAACGGTGGTCGTGGTTTTCCCCTCGCCCGCGGGGGTGGGGTTGATCGCGGTGACGAGGATCAGCTTGCCATCGGGACGGTCCTGCACCGAGTTGATGAACTTTTGCGACACCTTCGCCTTGTCATGGCCGTAGGGCAGCAGATCATCGCTGCTGATGCCCAGCTTTTGCCCGATCTCCTGAATGGGGCGTTTGCTGGCTTCGCGTGCGATTTGGATGTCGGATTTAAAGGTCATATGTCCTCCCTGATGCGCCGTCGGCATTCTATGTTTCTTATGTCCTCAATACGCCTGTGAGGGCATGGGCAGAGGGGGCAATTCCGACATATCCGGCGCTTGATGCGGCGATCCGGCGGGTGTGCCGCTGATTTGAGCATGGCGGGTCGCTGTGAGCCCGCGCCCCGATGGGCCTAGCCGTGCTGCCAGGCTGGCTGGTCGGGGATGAACAGGCGCAGCGTATCACCGACGCGCAACAGCCCCTCGCGTTCGATCCAGGCGGTCACGCCGCGACGGTTCTCGGCGGCGGATTTGAACTTGGGACCGTGGCCGGGGCTGTCTTGTTCGATCTCGCGCCCGGGCAATACGCAGGGGCGGTTTTCGGTATCAATCGTGATCGTCGCACCCGAGGCAGCCTGCAGCCGCGCATTGGGCGGCACATGGGTGAAATCGGGGATGCCCTTGATCACCATCGACGTGCCAAGATGCATGGGGTCCAGTGCCTCCATCCCCATGTCGGCCGCGATCAGGGCCATTTCTTCCGCGGACAGGATCGACAACTGGCGCACGTTCCGGATCTCGGTGCCCTTGGGATAGAGGTTCGTGACCCGCACACAGGACGCGCGGGTCAGCCCCGCGTGCACGTCATCCTCGAAACCGGCGTAGCTGGCGAAAGCTTCGCTCCGGGGTTCGGCGCGGATACCCTTGGCCAGCTTGGGCACCACACCAAGCCATGTGATCGTTGCGGTAAACTCGGTTTCTTTCATCGTCGGCATGACCGGCATCCTTTCGCGCTGCGTTGTCCGTAACCTGCGCAAAGCCGCGACAAAAGAAAAGGCCCCGCGGGTGCAGGGCCTTCTCTTTCGTATTCTGGTGATCAATGCCTAGGCGTCAGACGCTTGGCTCTGGCTCCATCCCGCTTGGCGGAGGCGTCTTCTTGCCTTTGGCCTTGGGGATCGCGGTCAGGCTTGGTTTGTCCATGCCGCTGGTGTCATCGCCGTCCGGGTCTTGTGGCGGTTTGCCTTCCATGACGCGCTTGATCTCCTCGCCGGTGAGGGTCTCGTATTCCAGCAGACCTTGGGCCAAACGTTCGAATTCTTCCTCGTGATCGGTGATCATTTTATAGGCGCGGTCGTAGCCTTCGTCGATGATGCGTTTCACTTCGGATTCGATCAACTCTTTCGTAGCCGCAGAAACGCTGAACCCGCCCGCGCCGCCGTTGGCCTGATAGCCAGCCGCCGCTTCCGAATAGTCGATGTTCCCGACCTTGTCGGACATGCCCATGCGCATCACCATGCCACGCGCCAACTGGCTGGCCTGCATGATATCGCCCATCGGGCCCGACGATACGGTTTCAGCGCCATACTTGAAGATCTCAGCCGCTTTGCCCGCCATCGTCATGGCGATCTTTTGCTCGGCTTCGTCCTTGAACATTTGCAGTTTGTCCATTTCGGGCAGGCTCATCACCATACCCAAGGCACCACCGCGCGGAATGATCGTGGCCTTATAGACAGGGTCGCATTTCGGCAGCTTGATCCCGACGATGGCGTGACCGGCTTCGTGGTAGGCGGTCTTTTCCTTCTGGTCCTGCGTCAACACCATCGACCGGCGCTCGGCACCCATCATGATCTTGTCTTTCGCGGCCTCGAAATCCATCATCGCGACAAAGCGACGGCCCACGCGTGCGGCGGTCAGCGCGGCCTCGTTCACAAGGTTCGCCAGATCCGCACCCGAGAAACCGGGCGTACCGCGCGCGATAATGCGCAGGTCTACGTCAGGGCCAAGCGGCGTCTTGCGTGCATGCACCCCAAGGATTTTCTCGCGGCCCTTGATGTCGGGATTGCCCACGGTGACCTGACGGTCAAAGCGGCCCGGACGCAGCAAGGCAGGGTCCAGCACGTCTTTGCGGTTGGTCGCGGCGATGATGATCACGCCTTCGTTCGCCTCAAAGCCGTCCATCTCGACCAGCAGCTGGTT
>NZ_DGMH01000064.1:16653-43466 GCF_002388305.1 Sulfitobacter sp. UBA4523 | reverse complement strand
GGTGCTGATGTCGGGCGATCTGCAAGGGGTGGTGAACGCCCTGCACATCAGCCAGCACACCATGCGCAATATCCGGCAGAACCTCTTCTGGGCCTTTGGCTATAACGCGCTGCTGATCCCCGTTGCTGCCGGTGTGCTCTATCCGCTGTTCGGCGTGCTGTTGTCGCCCGTGCTTGCCGCCGCCGCCATGGCGTTGTCGAGCGTCTTTGTCCTGTTCAACGCCCTGCGCCTGCGGTGGATCGCCGCCGCAGCAACCGCCTAATTCAACGAAAGGAGACGTCCATGAACATCGGTGACGTGTCGAAAAGCGCAGGTCTGCCTGCCAAGACCATCCGCTACTACGAAGACATCGGTCTGATCACGCCCGCGCGTGACACCAACGGGTATCGCAGCTTTTGCGACAGCGACGTGCATAAGCTGACGTTTCTGGGCCGTGCGCGGGCCTTGGGCTTCACGATCGAGAATTGCCGCGACCTGTTAGCGCTTTGGGATGATCAGGATCGCGCCAGCGCCGATGTCCGTGCCATCGCCCAGCAACATCTGGCGCAGATCGAAAGCAAGATCGCGGACCTGCAAGATATTCGTCAGACCTTGACCCATCTGGTGCATGAATGCGCTGGCGATGACCGACCCGATTGCCCAATCTTGCAACGGCTCGAAAAGCTGTAGCGCGCGTGTCTACCGGCGCAGCAGGTAGATATCCATGATCCAGCCATGGGCGGCGCGTGCCTCTGCCCGTGTTGCGATGATGCGGTCGCAGACCTGATCCAGCGGGCCTGCGATGCGACGCTCGTTCGGCATGCCGGCATAGGCGGTCCACCAGATGTGTATGTCGCTGTGCTGCCGCAACACCTCGAAGGCGCAGGTGCCGTCCAGCATGACGGCAATCGTATCCACACCCTGCGGCCAGCCATGATCGCGCAGCTGCCGACCGGTGGTGATGGTGACGGGATTGCCGATGGTGTTCAGCGGGATCGCATGGCCCGCCGTCAGTACCTGAAGCGAGGTGATCCCCGGCACGACATCGACGGTGAGGGTGACGGCCTTTTGCAACCGCTCCGCAATACGCAGGGTGCTGTCATACAGCGACGGATCCCCCCAGACGAGGAAGCCGACACGGCCGCCTTGGGGCAGGGTGCGCTGCATCTCGGCCAGCCAGACCTGTGCAATGGCATCATGCCAATCGTGGACGCCCGCGTGATAATCAGGGTTGGCGGCGTCGCGTTTGGGCAGGGTGAATTCGTGAATTTCAGGCCCGTCCGACCGCAGCACCTGGGCGCAAATCTCGTGCCGTAGGCCAGCCAGATCATCTTTGCCTGCGCCCTTGGACGGGATCAGGATCACATCGCAGGCATTCAACGCGTCGATGGCTTGTAATGTCAGGTGTTTGGGATTGCCGGACCCGATGCCGATCAGTGAAAGCGTAAACATCTTGAGGCTCCGGCAGGGGGTGACGCGGCCCGCAGAGTAGGGGGCCGCGTCGGGTCTTGGATTATTCAGCGGCAGTCTGTGTCAGACGTTTGGTGAACAGCGCGCTGCCCGCGAAATCGCGCAGGGTTTTCGCGGCGGCGAGCACGGCCAGATCCACCAGAGGCTCGATCAGGATGACCATCATATAGGCCCCGCCAAAGCTCGCCACAGCGGCGATGTTGCTGGCGGCAAAGCCCTGACCGTAGATGGCCCAGAACGCCACCCAGCCCACAACGCCCGCCTGAAACGCGGTCGACAGCTTGAGCGCTTGAACATAGGTCAGATCAACATAGGCGGTGTTGGGCGCGATGATGCGTTTGGCCAGCGCCGAGACCATGAACAAAGGCACCAGCAGCGTGGTGACGTTCATCGTGTATTGTGGCAGGTCGATGGGGGCAAAGAACACGCCCTGCGCCAGCAGACCAAGCGCCAGACCGGCAGCCGCAGGGGCCACGCCGAACAGCAGGAACAGGGTCGACCCGAGGATCAGGTGCACTTCGCTCACGCCCACGGGGAAATGCGGGAAGACCTGGAAAAAGACAAAGGTCAGCGCGGTGGCCACCACGGCCCCGCCCGCAAAAGGCACGACGCCTTTCTCACGGACAGAGTCCATTGCGGTTTTCGCGGTATAGGCCGCAGCACCGGCGGCGGTGCCATAGGACAGGACCAGCTTGGCGCCGGTCACGACTTCGGGTTCGATATGCATATTCAGGTCTCCTTACCGTCTTCCCCGACGGCATAATGTGAAAGCCGCCCCGGGGGGCAGCCAGTTGGATCGGGGATCATCCCCATGACGGCAGGTCTCCTGACTTTGTGCGTCCATGCGTGCCGCGCCTTCCCAGGCGGTCTGGCCCAGTGGCAATGCGGGTTGCTCTTCACTTACAGGTGCGGGGGCAGTTCCGGATTTGGCACCTTTGCTTTGGCACCGCACCGTATTCCCTTTTCACCCCGATTGCCCGAAGGCGCACGGGGAACCGTCCGGAATAGGTGGTCATTTTCGGGCCGGTTTTGTCAAGTCATCTATTCGGTCAAAGGCCCGTAAAGGATCAGCGCAGGCGCTGACGTTGCGGGATCTAGCGGCAGATGGGCAAGGCTTTCAACCGTGTGGCGGCTCAGCTTTTGATCGGGGGTCGATACCGCCTCTGCCAGCAGGGCAGGGGTCGAGGGGGGCAAGCCCGCCGCGATCAGCCGCGCGGCGAAACCCGCAAAGGTGCGGCGGCCCATGTAGACGACCGTGGTCGCCGTAGGGTCGGCCAGCGCCGCCATGTTAAGATCTTCGGGCAAGGCACCCGATTCGCCGTGGCCGGTGATGAATTGCACCCGCCGCGCGGTCAGCCGCCGTGTCAGCGGAATCATCGCCGCCGCCGCCGCCGAAGACGCCGCCGTCACACCGGGGATGATCTCGAAGGCGACGCCTGCCGCTTTCAGCGCGGTCAGCTCTTCTTCAAGCCGGCCAAACACGCCCGCGTCCCCGCTTTTGAGCCGCACCACCCGCGCGCCGGTCAATGCGTGTTCGACCAGCAGGCGGCTCACGTGATCCTGCTTCGGAGACAGCCGTCCGGCGCGTTTGCCCACCCCGATCAGATCCGCCTCGGGCGAGACATGTTCAAGGATCGGACCCGCCGACAGATCGTCGAACAGAACGACTTCGGCCTCTTGCAACCGCTTTACCGCCTTCACGGTCAGCAGCTCGGGATCACCCGGACCGGACGAGACGAAAGAGACAAAGCCGCTCATGACGCCCCCGCGATCAGGTGAAAGAAGGTGCCCGTCGCGTGGCCGCGGCGCGAGCCTGTCTCGGGCACTTCGGCCCCATTGGCATCGACCACCCGCGCCAGCGGCGTGTCTGGTTGCGACAGGATGGTCGAGTAGTGGAATTCATGCCCGCGCAACCGCGCGCCCGCGTCATAGCCGGGGCCGGGTGCGTTCAGCGTGGCAAGCCGGTAGCCCAGATGCATCTTGCGCTTCTCATAGCTGGTTTCCAGCCCCAGCAGCCCCGCCATCTGATGCCGCACGCCTTCCTTGTCGACCAATCCGGCCCCCATCGCCATATAGCCCCCGCATTCCCCATGCACCGGGCGCGTCGTGGCGAACTTTTGCAGGCTGTCGCGGAACTGCGCGGCAGCGGCAAGGCGTCCGGCATGCAGCTCGGGATAGCCGCCGGGCAACCAGCAGATGTCGGCGCTGTCGTCCGGTGCCTCATCCGCCAGCGGCGAGAAGGGCAACACCTGCGCACCCGCGGCGATCCAGTGGTCCAGCAAATGCGGATAGATGAACGAAAACGCGGCGTCTTTGGCCAAAGCGATCCGTTGACCGGGGGGCGGGGGCAGCACATCTGGCCCGTCGGGAATACTGCGCCCTTGGGCGGCAGAGACGATCAGATCAAGATCGATATGTTGCGCGATGAAATCACCTGCCGCATCCAGCAGCTTCATCAGCTCGGGCTGTTCCTCGGCCTGCACCAGACCCAAGTGGCGTTCCGGCAGCGTGACCGATCCCTGTCGGGGCAGCGCGCCCAGAACGGGGATGCCGACCTGCTCCATCCCCAGACGCAGCAGCGCCTCGTGACGGGGGCTGGCGACCTTGTTCAGCACCACACCCGCGACATGCACATCCGGGCGCATCGTCTTGAACCCAAGGGCGGTGGCCGCAGCCGATTGCGCCTGACCCGATACATCCAGCAGCAACACCACCGGCCAGCCCGTCATGGCAGAGATATCGGCGCTCGCCCCGTTCGAGGTTTCCCCCGGTTGCGCCACACCGTCAAACAGCCCCATTGACCCTTCGATCAGGGCCAGATCGCCGCCATGGGCGGTGCCGATCAGATTGCACAACACACCCGATCCCATGGCCCAACTGTCGATATTATAGGACGACCGCCCGCAGGCCGCGCGGTGGAAGCCGGGGTCGATGTAATCCGGCCCGCTCTTGAACGGGCGCACGTCGACGCCGCGCCGGCTGAGCGCGTTGAGCAGGCCCAGCATCAACGTGGTCTTGCCCGTGCCCGACGCCGGGGCCGAGATCATCAGGCCCTTGGGCAGTTGCGTTGTCTCGATCATTCTGTGCCCTCGGGAAAGCGCGGCTCTGTGCCGACGGGGCGGAAGCGGCGGTCGTAATCGCCCGCGTACAGACAGCTTTCGCGGAACTCCTCTGCCGTCAGCGCGCGGCCGACAAGGATCAGCGCCGTGCGCCCGCGTTCGCCGTCGGTGGCGTCAATCACGCTGCCCAAGGTCGCCCGCACCACCCGTTGATCCGGCCAGCTTGCGCGCCAGACGATGGCGACGGGGCAGTCCTCTCCGTAATGAGGGGTGAGCCGCGCGACCACATCATCCAGCACATGTACCGACAGGTGGATCGCCAGCGTGGCACCCGTGGCGGCAAAATTCTCGAGCGTTTCACCCTCGGGCATGGCTGACGCCCGCCCCGAGGTCCGCGTGAGAACAAGCGACTGCGCCACACCGGGCAGCGTCAGCTCGTTCCCCAAGGCAGCTGCGGCAGCGGCAAAGGCGGGCACGCCGGGGGTGATGTCATAGTCGATGTCCAACTCGCGCAAGCGGCGCAGCTGCTCGCCCATGGCGGACCAGACCGACAGATCACCCGAATGAAGCCGCGCCACATCCTGCCCCGCATCATCGGCGGCCTTGATCTCTGCCATGATCTCGTCCAGCGACAGCGACGCGGTGTTCACGATCTTCGCATCCGCAGGGCAGTAGGACAGCAGCTCAGACGGGACCAACGATCCGGCATACAGACACACAGGGCAGGCCGCGATCAGGTCGCGCCCCCGCAGGGTCAGCAGATCAGGGGCACCGGGGCCCGCGCCGATAAAGTGAACAGTCATGGGGCAATTCCTTCCGCGATAGCTACGGTGGCCATGCCATTGGGGCTGGCCACACGCAAGGTCGTCAATTTGGCACCGCGACCGGCAACGCGCAATGCGGCGGCCTCGGCAAGTGATCCGGTCCCGAACCGCGCCTGCACGCGCGGTGACACGGTGCGCGTCGGGATGTCTGCGATATCGGCTTCCGACAGTTCGATCAGCGGCAATCCCAGACTGTCGGCAAAGCGCCGTAGCGCTGGCGTCACCTTGATCGCGAGGGTCGCGAGCGTGTCCGGCGTGCGCCGCGTCAGCGCAAGAGCCGCGTGTAAATCCGCCTCGGTCGCATCCGCGCGCAATCCTATGCCCGCGACGATCATCGGGTCACGCTCCATTGCAGTTGCGGGCGGCTGGGGTGCCAGCCCTGCATGGTCCCCAAGGGGGCCGCCTGCGCCAAGTCGATCCGCAGCAATTGCCCGCCGTGCATCCCGTGCCAGCGGATCAGCAAGGCTTGGGTTTCAAGCGCCACCGCATTCGCCACCAGCCGCGTGCCCGGCGTGATCCTGCGCCAGATCGCCTGCAAGACATCCTCTGACGCGCCACCCCCCAGAAAGACCGCAGCGGGCAGGGGCAGATCGGCCAGCGCATCGGGGGCCGTGCCGTGTACGCAGCGCATCCGGCGCGCCAGACCAAAGCGGCGGGCGTTCTCGGTGATGTTATCGCAGCGGCCTTCGCGCGGCTCGATGGCGATGGACTGCGCGTGCGGCGCGGCCAGACACCATTCAACAGAGACAGAGCCCGACCCGCCCCCCACATCCCACAGCAGCTCCCCCGCGCGGGGGGCCAGCGCGGCCAGCGTCAACGCGCGCATGGGTGATTTGGTGATCTGGCTGTCATGGGCAAAAAGCGCCTCGGGCCGTCCGGGCGCGTGGCTGATACCCGCGCTACCCGACACCGCAATCGCCACCACTACAGGGGCGGCAATGTCGCTCAGGTCAAACGTCGCGGCATCGGCCGCGCGCGCGATTTCACGCGGACCGCCAAGCGCCTCCATCACCGTCAGGCGGGACGCGCCGAAACCCTGCGCGGTCAGATAGTCTGCCAGCGCCGCAGGGGCCGCACCATCGCGCAATGTGCAGATCAGCCGCGCACCGTCGGCCAGATGGGGCAACAACACCTCGAACGGGGCAGCATGCAGGCCAAGGGTCGTGACCTCCTCCAACCGCCAGCCAAGCCGCGCAGCCGCCAGCGTCATGCAGGACGGCGCGGGAAAGCAGCGCCATTCCGACGGGTCCAGCACCTGCGCCAGCGAACCGCCCACGCCGTGCCAGAACGGATCACCCGAGGCGAGCACCACAACCGCACGCCCGCGATGTTCCAACACCGGCTCTACACTGAACGGCAACGGCCATTCCCGCCCCCGCGCGCCCGCGTCACAAAGCGCCAGATGCCGCGCCCCGCCAAAGATCACATCGGCCTCTGCCAGCGCCTTTCGGCTTGCATCGGTCAGCCCAGCAAGGCCATCTTCGCCCAGACCGATCAGGGTCACCCAGGCAGCAACAGGATCAGCCATGACGCGCACCCTCATTCTTGGCGGCACGACAGAGGCGTCCAGCCTCGCGCGCGCGCTGGCCGACCGTGGCGATGATGCGCTGTTCAGCTATGCCGGACGCACGGCGGCCCCCGTGGCGCAGCCGCTGCCCACCCGCGTGGGTGGCTTTGGCGGCGTGGCCGGATTGCTCGATTTCATAGCACAAAATAACATCACCCGCGTGATTGACGCGACCCATCCCTTCGCCGCGCAGATGAGCCGTAACGCCCATGCCGCCAGCACGCAGGCAGGCATCCCGTTGGCCGCTTTCGAGCGTGCCCCGTGGGCGGAGACTGCCGCCGACAATTGGACCCATCTGCCAAGTATCGAAGCCGCCGCCGCATCCCTGCCGCAGGTGCCGACGCGGGTCTTTCTGGCCATCGGCAAGCAGGCGCTGTCTGTCTTTGCCAACCATCCGCAGCACCATTATCTGCTGCGGCTGGTGGACCAGCCCGCCGCGCCGCTGCCCTTGCCGCATACGACCGTGACCCTCGCCCGCGGACCCTTCGACGTGGCCGGAGACATCGCCCTGCTGCGTGACCACGGGACCAAGCTGATCATCGCCAAGAACGCCGGCGGCGCGGGGGCCGAGGCCAAGCTTATCGCCGCGCGCGAACTGGGGCTGCGGGTGCTGATGATCCAGCGCCCCGCGGTGCCCCCCCGCACCACATTTGCGCGGCTCGACGATATCCTGGCGTGGCTTGATCATACGACGGACCGTGGCGTGTAGATATGTGTCCCGACGCGGCGGGTGTCGGCGTTGCCCACGATCACGACCGTGCGCATATCGGCCATCTCTGGCGTCGCTTCGGCCAGTGTGACGGTGCGCAATGTCTCGTCGGGGTGGCTGACGTTGCGCGCGAAAGAGATCAAGGTCTCCGGCCCGCAGGCCTTTCGCAGAATATCAAGCGCGGTGGCGAACTGATGCGGCCGCGAGGCAGAGCGCGGGTTGTAGAACGCCATGGCAAACCCCGCTTCCCCCGCCAGCCGCAGCCGTTTTTCGATCAGCGACCAGGGTTTCAGATTGTCCGACAGGTTGATCGCGCAGAAATCATGCCCCAGTGGTGCCCCCAACCGCGCCGCCGCCGCGAGCATCGCGGTGATGCCGGGCAGGACGCGAATATCGATTGCCAGCCAGTCTTCCGGGCCTTTCTCCAACGCCTCGAACAGGGCAGAGGCCATGGCAAAAACCCCCGGATCGCCCGAAGACACCACCACAACACGCCGTCCCGCCGCCGCCATTTCAAGCGCATGTGCGGCGCGGTCCAGCTCTACCCGATTGTCGCTTTCATGCAGGGTCAGCCCGTCGCGCGAGGCAATCCGGCGCACATAGGGGATGTAGCCGACAATATCGGTCGCCTCGTCCACGGTGGCGCGCACCTCTGGCGTGACCAGCGCCTCGTCTCCGGGGCCAAGGCCGACCACGCGCACCCAGCCGGTCATGGCCGCCGCCCCTGACCATGCACGATCGCGATCGAGAAATAGGGCACGTCGGCCGGAACTTCCGTCAGCTTTTGCACCGTCTGCCCCGCCATCGTGCCCTTCTCGACCAGCCATGCGTCTTGCAAGCGGCCCGCCTTGGTCAGTGCGCGCTTCAACTTTTCAAGGTTGCGCCCGATCTTCATCACCACCAGCGCATCGGTATTAGCGGCCCGCGTGGCCAGCTCTTCCTCGTCCAGCGTCGCCATGAGCACGGTCAGCACATCATCGCCCCAGGTGATCGGATGCCCCGTCGCGGTCCAGCAGCCCGACATGCCGGTGATGCCGGGCACGATCTCGACCTCGGCGCGGTCCTGAAGGCGGCTGTGCAGATGCATGAACGACCCGTAAAAGAACGGGTCCCCTTCACAGAGCACGATCACATCTTCGGTCTGGGCAAGGTCGGTCAAACGGTCAGCCCAATCGTCGTAGAAGGCCGACAGCAGACGGTTGTATTCAGGATCGCTAAAGTGGATCTCTGTCGTGACGGGGTATTCCATCGCATGTTCCACCGCCGTCTCGGCGATGATGCCGTCCACGATGGTGCGGGCCTGCCCGCGCCGTCCGGGTTTGCGGAAAAACGCGACGTGCTGCGCGCCAGTTAGCAGGCGGTGCGCCTTGACGCTCATCAATTCGGGATCGCCGGGGCCAAGCCCGATGCAAATGACCTTGCCCATCGTTATTCCTTCCACGTGGCCAGCGCGTTCACCGCCGCCACTGTAATCGCAGAGCCGCCCAAACGCCCCTGCACGATCATCGACGGCACGGGCAAATCCTGCATCAACGCCTCTTTCGATTCCGCCGCGCCGACAAAGCCGACGGGGCAGCCGATGATGGCCGCAGGGCGCGGGCAGTCGGGATCTTCGAGCATATTCAGCAGGTGGAACAGCGCCGTGGGCGCGTTGCCGATGGCCACCAAGGCCCCCGCCAGATGCGGCCGCCACAGTTCAAGCGCTGCGGCAGAGCGTGTGTTGCCCATCTGCTGCGCCAGCTCTGGCACCTTGGGGTCGCGCAGGGTGCAGATGATCTGGTTGTCAGCGGGCAATCGCGTGCGGGTGATCCCTTCGGACACCATATGCGCGTCACATAAGATCGGCGCGCCGTCCGCCAGCGCCGCCCGTGCAATCTGCGCCATGTTTTCAGAAAACTGTACGTGCTTTTCCAGCCCGACCAGACCGGCGGCGTGGATCATCCGAACGGCGACACGTTCCTCATCGGGGGTGAACCGCGCCAGATCGGCCTCGGCGCGGATGGTGGCAAAGCTTTCCAGATAGATCGCGGCACCGTTGGTCTCGTAGGTGTGGGGCACTCAAAGCCTCCTGTCTTGAATTTGGGTCACTGTCAGCGGCGCGTTTTGCGGCGGATCGCCCGCGCGCCCGTGGCGGATAAGGGTGAAATGCCCGTCATGACTGGCGGTCAGCGTAACGGGGGCAGGGGCGGGATGGGCGCAGCCTTTGGCACAGCCCGAGATATGGATCGTGTCGTCGCTGTCTGGCGACAGATGCGCGGCAATGGCGCGGGCGGCATCGCGTGTGTCCGACAGGGCCTGACGGCAGCCGGGGGCACCGGTGCAGACCTGCACACGGCGGCGCGGATCGCGGGCGTCGGTGATGAAATCGGGCAGCGGAGCCGAGGGGGCGGCCCCTTCGATCAACACCATGCGCCAAGGGGTCAGCCGCAGGGCACCAAGCTCCGCCAGCTGCGCAAAGCTTTCCGCCGTGGTCTGGCCAAAGGCAAACCCGAGAAGCGTGCCTTGCGGGGTCATACCGGGCTCAGGGACGGGCGCAGTGGGCAGGGGGGCGGTATCAGAGCCCACCGGAGCCCCCCGCGTCGCGATATGCGCCGCCATGCGCCCCCGCCCGTCGGTCACGCCACCGGTGTCCAGAAACCAGCGGGCCAGCGTCAGTGCGGCATCTGCGGCAGTCTCAACGCGCACCGACTGCCCCACCTCTGCCCCGTCCGCCCGGCAGATCAGGCCAGCAGCGCTACGTTCGATCCGGATATCGGCAGAGGTGCACGTCAGCACAGGCCGTGCTCCGCAATCGATCGCAAAGCCGAACTTGCTGGGCAGGTCGGGCGCGTCTTCGCTGGAGAGCGCATGGGCCAGTGCTTGCGCCACGCGGTGGCTGTCGTCCCCATCCTGCCAGAACGGCGTCACGGTGATATTGCGCCGCGCCTCTGCCGCCAGATCGGCATCGACAAGACCAATCTCGCGCAGCCCGTCGACCAATGCGGCATGGCTATCAGTTGTCACCCCGCGCAGTTGCAGGTTCGCGCGGGCCGACAGGTCGATCATCCCGTTGCCATGGGTGCGCGCCAGCGTGGCAACGCGGCGGATCTGGTCGGGGCTCAGCCGCCCCATCGGCACACGCAGCCGCACCACCAGGCCGTCACCCGACATCATCGGCCGCAGCGCACCGGGGCACCAGCCAAAGACCTGCGGCGCGCTCATGCGGGGGTGCCCAATTCGGCGAGGACAGAGTTGCGGCGCGATGTCCAAAGCCCCGCCCGGTGCAGCGCATCAAACCGCGCGCGCAACGCAGCAAGCGCTTGCGGGTTGGCGTCCTGCATAAAGTCGACCAGATCATCGCGCCCCAGCGTTGCATCGAACATGGCGTCGAACAGATGGTCCGGCACAACGCCCGCCAGATGCGCAAAGGCGGCAAGGTGATCCAGCGTCGCGGCAATCTCGGCGGCACCGCGGAAACCATGCGCCATCATGCCAGTGGCCCAATCGGGGTTGGCGGCACGGGCGCGCACCACACGGGCGAGCTCCTCGGTCAGGGTGCGGGCACGAGGCTGGTCGGGGCGGGTGGCATCCAGATGGTACAGCGCGGCAGCCCCGCCCTTGCCCAAACGCTGCATCGCGGCGGCAAAGCCGGCTTCATGGGCGGCGTAATCCTCTGCCATCAGCAGATCGGTCTCGGGCAGGTCTTGCAGGTGCACGAAACTATCGGCCCGCGTCAGCTGCGTCTCAAGCGCGTCGCGGGCATAGGTGATCTCTCCGCGCGCGTCGATCGCGTAGGACGACGCAGCCAGCCATGCCTCGCCCGCCGCCGTGCGCGCTTCGTCGGAATAGTCGTCCATCGCGGTGCCGATCCCCAAGCCATAGGAGCCGGGACGCGGGCCAAAGACACGCGGGGTCTGCACCAGATAGGGGTTATCAGCCGCCGTTTCGGGACGCTCTGCCAGTTTGGCAATTGCTGTCTCGAACAGCTGCGCCAGACCGGGAAACATATCGCGGAAGAGGCCCGACACGCGCAGGGTCACGTCAATGCGCGGACGGTTCAACAGCGCAAGCGGCAGAATGTCGAACCCGCTCACACGGTCGCTGCCGTCATCCCAGCGGGGGGACAGACCCGCCAGATGCAGCGCCATGGCAAACTCCTCGCCCGCCGTGCGGATGGTGGCAGAGCCCCACATGTCCATGACCAACCCCTTGGGCCAGTCGCCGTGATCCTGCAAATGCTTGCGCAACAATTCCTCGGCCAGCTTCACCCCTTGGGTATAGGCCGCCCGCGAGGGCACGGCCCGTGGATCGGTGGTAAACAGGTTGCGCCCCGTGGGCCGCACATCGCTGCGCCCGCGATAGGGGGACCCCGAGGGGCCGGGGGGCACAAACCGCGCAGACAGCGCCGCGATCAGCCCGTCAATCTCGCCCGTCCCATGATCGCCTGCGCCAAAGACATGCAGCCCGTCGCCATATTGCGTTTCCTTGATGTCGCAGACGAAGCGGTCGATGCGGGTCAGCGCCTCTGCCGCACTGGCGCTGGCATCAAGGCCGAGGTCCTGTTCAACCCCGCGGCCCTGCGCCTCGGCTCGGATGTCCGCGATCAGCCGGTCGCGCCGCGCAGGGTCCAGCCCGTCCGCGGTCGAGTATTCATCCAGCAGCCGTTCCAACCGTCCGAATGCATCGGGCAGTTTCGATGTCACCAACGGGGGAGGCATATGGCCCACGGTCACGGCCCCGATACGGCGTTTGGCCTGCGCGGCCTCGCCGGGGTCATTGACGATAAAGGGGTAGATCACCGGCATCGGGCCGATCAGCGCCTCGGGCCAGCAGGCGTCAGACAGGGCGACGGATTTGCCCGGCAGCCATTCCAGCGTGCCATGGGCCCCGACATGCACCATCGCATCCGCCTGCTGTTGCAGCCACAGATAGAAGGCGACATAGCCCGGGCGCGGCGTGCGGCTCAGGTCGTGATAGTCATCGTCCCGTTGGGCCAGCGCCCCGCGTTCGGGTTGCAAGGCGACCAGCAGCTTGCCACTGCGCAGCGCCGGAAAACAGAACGCCCCGTCGTGAAACAGCGGATCATCCTGCGGCGCGCCCCAGCTTTCGGTCAGGTCTTCGCGCAACGCCTGCGGCAGCTTTGCAAGCGCGGCCTCATACTCTGCCAGCGGCCAGCGGAGCGTTTCGGTGCCAAGACGGCTGGCAACCGTTTGCGTATCGCTAAAGTCCTGCGCATCCACGTCATAGCCCTGCGCCGCCAGCTCGGCTGTCATCTTCTGCAACGAAGCCAGCGCATCCAGCCCCAGCGCATGGGCCATGTTCCAGTCTTTGCCGGGGTAGGTGGACAGCACCACCCCCACAGACTTTGCCGCGTTGTCCTGCACCCGTAGCTGGTGCAAGCGCTGCACGCGATCGGCGATAAAATCCACGCGGTTCGCGTCGGCGCGATGGGCGAAACGGCTGTATTGCAGCGCCTCGTCCCGTTTGCCGGGCTGCTTAAAGCTGACGACACCGCCGAACAGACGGCCATCCACCTCGGGCAAGACGACATGCATCGCCAGATCGGTGGGGGACAGCCCGCGCTCTGATCCGGCCCAATCGCGCCGACGCGCGGTCGATAAGGCGACCTGCACCACGGGGCAATCTGATGCGCCCAGAACGGATGGTTCATCCGGCCCGCGCTGGGCGGAGAAAGCGGTGGCGTTCACGATCACCGCCGGATCAAGCCGGGCGATCTGCTGCGCGATCCACGGCGCGGTGTCCCCCTTGAGGCTGGGCGCGAATAGCCCCACGGCGTCAAAGCCACGCGCGTCGAGCGCGGTGATCAGCGCATCCACAGGATCGGTATCGGCAGCCGTCAGATAGGACCGGTAGAAGGTCACAATCGCGCGCGGCTTGTCGGAGGGTTCCGGCGCGGGGATCACACCGGTGTGGGGGCGGTAGAACCCCGCTTCCGGCACGGTCTTGGCCCCTTTGGCTGGCCCCGCGTAAAGACCTGCGGCCAGCGACAGCTGCGCCAGTGCCGCCTGCGCAGCCACCGCGCCGCCCGTATCGCACAGATGTTGCAAGCGTCTTAACGTCGAATGCGGCAGCGTCGACAGCGCGTCGAGCCGCGGGTCGGGTTGCCCGTCCGCAGGCAGCACCGCCAGCGCGATCTGCTGTTTGCGCGCCATATCCTGCAAGGTCGCCAGCCCGTAAGGCCAATAGCTTTCGCCCCCGATCAGCCGCACCAATACCGCCTTGGCCCCCGCAAGGGTCTGTTCGGCATAGGTATCGACTGACAACGGATGTTTCAGCGCGACCAGATTGGCCAGCCGCAACGACGGCAAGCCCCCTTCCGCACGATGCCAGCCTGCCGCGAAAGCCCCCAGATCACTGTCCGAAAAAGACAGCACCACCAGATCCGCCGGCGTCTGCCCCAGGTCTTGGGGCAGATCGCTTTGGTCCAGTCCGTGGCTTTCGCGAAAGACGACATGCATGGCGGCTTAGCCCTCCAGCACCGCGCGGATCGCGGCTTCGTTCACGTGGTCATGTTCCGCGATCACAACCAGCTGGCTGCGGCGCGGCATGTCTCCCCAAGGGCGGTCGAACTGGCTGCGCACGCGTTCGCCCACGGCCTGCACAAGCAGACGCATCGGTTTGTCCTGAACGGCGATATACCCTTTGACGCGCAGGATTTTCTGCTCGCGCGCCAAGCGCAACACGGCGGCCTCAAGCGTGGCGACATCGGCGACCTCGCCCATGTCGATCACCACGCTTTCAAAGTCGTCATGTTCGTGATCGTCATGCCCGTCGTGGTGGCTGGGGCGCGCGTCGATGTCATCTTCGGCGGCGGCTTCCAGACCCAGCACAACGCGCGGGTCGATCACGCCTTCGGTCATCGGAATGATCGGCAGCTTGCGCGGCGCATGCGCCTCGATCACCTTGCGCGCAGCCTCGACCCCGTCGGGGCCCGCCAGATCGGCCTTGGACAGCAGCACGATGTCGGCGCAGGCGATCTGGTCTTCAAACACCTCGGACAAAGGCGTTTCGTGGTCCAGACTGTCGTCGGCATCGCGCTGCGCGGCCACGGCCTCCAGATCGGGGGCGAACTGCCCGCTGACCACGGCTTCGGCATCGGCAAGCGTAATCACGCCGTCCACCGTGATCCGCGACCGGATCGCTGGCCAGTCAAACGCCTTGAGCAAGGGTTTGGGCAGCGCCAGCCCCGACGTCTCGATCAGGATATGATCAGGCGTTTCAGGCAGGGCCATCAGCGCTTCGATGGTGGGGATAAAGTCATCGGCCACGGTGCAGCAGATACAGCCGTTTGCCAGCTCGACGATGTTCTCGGCGGGGCAATTGTCAATCGCGCAGGATTTCAGGATGTCGCCATCCACACCGGCGGTGCCGAATTCATTGACCAGCACGGCCAGACGCTTGGAGCCCGCGTTCTCCATCAGGTGACGGATAAAGGTGGTTTTGCCAGCGCCCAGAAAGCCGGTGATCACGGTAACGGGGATTTTGGTAAGGTTGGTCATTCGGTAGGCTCCTGTGGGGGAATGCGGGCGATGGATTGTTTGCGGAAGACCACGGGGCGTTCGCGCCAGGGCACCACGCCATCAGAGGTCTGGGCATAGGCAGTGACGCCATTCACGATATCGGACAAATGCGCGTCGGTGTCGAGATCGCCATACACATAAGTCCAGCGCGACGGGCCACCCGACAGGACCATCGAACAGCCCCGCGAACAGGCCGACAGACATTCGGCTCCGCGCAGCTGCACACCGTCGGGCAGATGCCCCGACAGCGCGTCAAACAGCTGTTGCCCGGGGCGCGGCGCGTCCTCGGCGGTGATCTGACCTGCGCGACAGGTGGTGCAGATGGTGACGGTGACCGGTTGATCCGTGGTGGTCATATCTTGCCTCATACGTCGATGGGCCAAGGGGGATCGCCAGCAGCGAACGACATGCGAACAGCGTTCTAGGCCAGTCGCGAAACACCCCGTTCGCCCGTTACAAACTATGCTGGCAGGTCTCCCGGCTTGCGGATCTAAGGCAGCTTGCCTTGCGAACCTTCACCTTCCCAGCCTGCGGGCCAGTGGTTGAAAGCTCTCTCCGGTCACGGTCGCGGGGGCGGCTGCGCTTGGCGCTGACCCAAGGCTGGATCAATGCGTATCGCGTTCCCTCTTCGCCTGTCTGGGACAGGAACCAACATACGCCCTGCATTGGTCATTTGCCCGCCCCTGTCAAGCTGCGCCTGTCATAACGCAGGGGCCAAACCCGCTTTGCGCGGATTTTCCCGCGGGCGACCAATGCGCAGAGGCCGCCCGCGGATGCTTGACGGGATCACCGCAGGCTGACACCAAGGGCTGCACAAAAAACACGAGGTCCCGCCATGCCCACCCGCGCCATCATGATCCAGGGCACCGGATCGAATGTGGGGAAATCGATGCTGGTGGCGGGCCTGTGCCGCGCGGCCACGCGTCGGGGGCTTTCCGTCGCGCCGTTCAAGCCGCAGAACATGTCCAACAACGCCGCCGTCACGCCCGAAGGGGGCGAGATCGGCCGCGCGCAGGCGTTGCAGGCCGTGGCCGCGCGGGCGGAGCTGCACGTCGACATGAATCCCGTGCTGCTCAAGCCGCAGGCCGACCATACCTCGCAACTCGTGGTCCATGGCAGGATGCGCGGCACGCTGGGTTCGGGATCTTTCAGACAGGCGCGGGGTGCCCTGCTGGGCGAAGTGATGGAGAGCTATCGTCGCCTTTCCGCACGGTGCGATATCGTGGTCGTCGAAGGCGCGGGATCCCCGGCGGAGATCAACCTGCGCGCGGGCGACATCGCCAATATGGGCTNNTTCAAGCCGCAGAACATGTCGAACAACGCCGCCGTCACCGAGGACGGCGGAGAGATCGGCCGCGCCCAAGCCCTGCAAGCGATGGCCTGCGGGCGGCCCCTGTCGGTGCATATGAACCCCATCCTGCTGAAGCCCGAAACCGACAGCGGATCGCAGGTGATCGTGCAGGGGCAGCGCCATAGCACCCTGCAAGCGCGTGACTTCAGCAAGGCCCGCGCAGGGTTAATGGCTCCCGTGCTCGAAAGCTTCGGAATCCTCGGGCAAAGCGCCGATCTGATCATCGTTGAAGGAGCGGGCAGCCCGGCTGAAACGAACCTACGCCAGAACGACCTTGCCAATATGGGCTTTGCCCGCGCCGCAGGTGTACCCGTTGTCTTGGCCGGAGACATCAACCGCGGCGGCGTCATCGCCCAGATCGTGGGCACCCAAGTGGTGATGGACCCAAAAGACGCGGCGATGATCACCGGCTTTCTGGTCAACAAGTTCCGCGGCGATGTCAGCCTTTTTGACGACGGCTACCGCGAGATTGAACGCCGCACCGGCTGGACGGGGTTCGGCACATTGCCGTGGTTTGCCAACGCGCATCTGCTGCCCGCCGAAGACGCGGTGGACCTGTCGCGCGCGCCCTCCGACGGCGGGTTCCACATCGTCTGCCCCATGCTCTCGCGCATCTCGAACTTCGACGACCTCGACCCGCTGGCGGCGGAGGCTTCGGTGCGGCTGACCATGGTCCCCCCCGGCACGCCGCTGCCCGCCGACGCCGATCTGGTGATCCTGCCGGGCACGAAATCCACCCGCGGCGATCTGGCTTTCCTGCGCGCCCAAGGCTGGGACATCGACCTTTATGCCCATGTGCGGCGCGGCGGCGCGGTGCTGGGAATCTGCGGCGGCTACCAGATGCTGGGCCGGTTTATCGAGGATCCGCAGGGCTTCGAGGGACCTGCGGGCCGCGAAGAGGGGCTGGGCCTGCTGGATGTCGAAACCCGCATGGCCCCGGACAAGACCCTGACCCGCGTCACCGCCGACCATGCCGCAACGGGCACGCAGATCGACGGCTATGAAATCCACATCGGGCAGACGGTGGGGGCCGATTGCGCCACGCCCTTCGCGCATATCAACGGCACCCCCGACGGGGCAGGGTCGCGCGATGGCAAGATCACCGGCACCTATCTGCACGGGCTCTTTACCAACGATAGTTTCCGCAGTGCCTGGTTGGCGCAACTGGGGCTGAGGGCAGGGCCGACCTCCTACAGTCAGACCGTGGAAGATACGCTCGACGCGCTGGCCGACCATATGGAAACCCATCTGGACGTGTCCGCCCTGCTGGCCTGTGCCGCACCGGTTGCATAACACCCGCGCTGACCTTTGGTCACGATCACGACGCTTGCTTAATTTTGTGATCGCGGGGATACATGCCGTCAAATTTACGCAAAGGACCCTTTGTTATGGAACGTAACCTGACCCTCGTTGCGCTGTTCGCTGCCCTGATTGCAGCACTTGCGTTGATCCCGAAATTCTCGCTTGGCTTCGGCGTGCCGATCACGGCGCAAAGCTTGGGCATCATGCTTTGCGGGACCGTGCTGGGGGCCAAACGCGGCGCGCTGGCCGTGCTGCTCTTCTTGCTGCTGGTCGCTTTGGGGCTGCCGCTTCTGGCCGGTGGCAACGGGGGGCTGGGTGCCTTCATGCTGCCGTCCTCGGGCTTCCTGATCGGCTTCCCCGTGGCGGCTTTCGTCACCGGCCTGATCGTCGAAAAATGGTACGGGCCCTCGCTGACCATCGTTGCAGCGGTTGCCTCGGTCATCGGCGGGATCGTCGTGCTTTATATCTTCGGGATCATCGGCCTGTCGATCGCGCTGGATAAATCACTGCTGGAATCCGCCGCGCTGGTGACCGTGTTCATCCCCGGTGACATCATCAAAGCGGTGCTTGCAGGCTTTATTACCAGCGGTCTGGCCAAAGCGCGCCCCGCCAGCGTCCTGTCGCGCAGCTGATCCGACGCAAAGCCTAGAACAGCGAAAGCGCCCCTAGAGGGGGGCGCTTTTTTCGTTGCCAAGACAGACGAAGCCTTACCCCCGCGCATAGACATCCTCGTAGCGGATAATATCATCTTCGCCAAAATAACTGCCGGTCTGCACCTCGATCAGCACCATAGGCAGTTTTCCCGGGTTCTCCATCCGGTGCACGGACCCGAGCGGGATGTAGACCGACTGGTTCTCGCTGATCAGTTTCACGGTGTCATCCACGGTCACTTTCGCGGTGCCTTCGACCACAATCCAATGTTCCGACCGGTGGTGATGGCTTTGCAGGCTCAGGGCCGCACCGGGGTTTACCACGATGCGTTTCACCTGAAACCGCCCGCCGATCACAAGGCTTTCATACCAGCCCCACGGGCGGTAATCTCGCGGCAGTTGGACCGCTTGGCTGGCATCCCGCCTTTTGAGCGCATCAACCGCTTCCTTCACCCGCTGCGCTTGCGATTTATCCGCCACCAGCACCGCATCGCCCATGGCGACGGCGATGATGTTGTCCAGCCCGATGCCGACCAGTTGCAACCCGTCGGTTTCGGACCGCAGCAGCGTGCCCGCACAATCAATCGCCGTGGCATTGTCAGAACAGACATTTCCCGCCGCGTCAGGCCCGCTTTCCAGCCAGACCGCATCCCAGCCGCCCAGGTCGGACCATCCGGCGGCGAACGGCATCACCGCGAGGTTATCCGCCTTTTCCATGATCGCATAATCGATAGAGATATCATCGGCTTGGCCCCAAGCCTCGGGCGCGAGACGGGTCAGCCCCAGATCAGAGGTCGCCCCGTCAAGCGATGCGCGCACCGCGCGCACCATCTCGGGCGCGTGGGTCTGATAGGCCGCAATAATCGTCTGCGCCGTGAACAGGAAGATCCCGGCGTTCCACAGGAAATTCCCCGCCTGCAACATCCCCTGCGCCTGTGCGCGATCCGGCTTTTCGACAAAGCGCGCAAGGGGTTGCGGGGTTTTGGCACTCGCATCCGCCCCCTCGGCCAGCTCAAGATAGCCATAGCCCGTTTCGGCCCGCGTAGGCGTGATGCCAAAGGTGACCAGATCACCGGCCTGCGCGCGCGGCACCGCGGCTTGCACGGTCTGGGCAAAAGCATCGCAGTCGGGGATCACATGATCCGACGGGGCGACCAGCATCAGCGCTTGCGCGTCACTGCGCGCAATATACAGCGCCGCGGCAAGGATCGCAGGGGCGGTATTGCGCCCCTCCGGTTCGATCAGGATCGCCTGCGCCGCCCGTTCTACCTGCGCCAGTTGTTCGGTCACGATGAACCGGAACGGGTCGCCCGTCACCACAATCGGAGGGGCGAATCCGGGGCCGGTCAGACGCTTAGCCGAGATCTGGAACAGGCTTTCATCCCCCATCAGCTTGGCAAACTGTTTGGGGTAGCATTTGCGCGACAGGGGCCAAAGACGCGTCCCCGACCCGCCGCAAAGGAGAATAGCGTGCATCATGAGAGGCAGTTAATCTGAAAAATTCTAACGAGAGATTAATCAAATACTTTAGATTTAGCTGCGCAGGTGATCCTGTCGCAAAAACCAATCATACGTCTCCCGAAGCCCGTCTTTCAGATCGATCCGCGCGCGCCACCCCATTTCCGCCAGACGCGAGACATCCATCAGCTTGCGCATCGTCCCGTCTGGCTTCGACGTGTCGAACACCAGCCGCCCTTTGAACCCCGTCAGCTCCGCCACCATCTGCGCCAGCGCCGCGATGCTGATGTCGCGGCCCGTGCCCACGTTGATATGGCTTTGCATCGGGTGCATCTGCGCAGCGTAGGCATCACGCGGCAGGTCGAGCACAAACAGCGACGCTTCCGCCATATCGTCCACATGCAGAAATTCCCGCATCGGTTTGCCGCTGCCCCAAATCACCACCTCTGTCGCCCCGTCGCGCGTGGCCTCGTGGAAACGGCGGATCAGGGCGGGCAAAACATGGCTGTTCTGCGGATGAAAATTATCCCCCGGCCCATAAAGATTCGTTGGCATCACACTGCGATAATCCACGCCATATTGCCGGTTATAACTTTCGCAAAGTTTAATGCCCGCGATCTTGGCGATGGCGTAGGGCTCGTTCGTGGGCTCTAGCGGGCCGGTCAGCAGGGCATTTTCGGCCATCGGCTGCGCCGCGTCACGCGGATAGATGCAAGAGCTGCCCAGTTGCAGCAGCCGTTGAACCCCCGCCGCGAACGCCTGATGGATCACATTACATTCGATCATCAGGTTTTCGTAAATAAACTCAGCCGGATATGTATTGTTCGCCATGATCCCGCCGACCTTGGCCGCGGCGAGGATCACCACATCCGGCGCCTCAGAACGCATAAAATCACGCACCGCTGCCTGATCGGTCAGGTCCAACTCTGTATGGGTCCGCGTCACCAGTTCCAACGCCTCCCCAGCATCTTTTCGCGCCTGCAACTGCCGCAAGATCGCCCCGCCGACCATGCCGCGATGCCCTGCGATATAGATCTTCCGCATGGGCCTACCCGTTCTCGAGCGGGATCGGCAGATCCAGCCCGTGCTCTTTCAACAGCGCGTGGCGTCGTGCGACCTTAAGGTCATTCGCCACCATCTCTGCACACATCTCTTGCGCGGTGATTTGCGGTTCCCACCCGAGTTTCTTCTTCGCCTTCGCCGGCGACCCCAGCAGCGTCTCCACCTCGGCGGGGCGGAAATACTGCGGATCAATGCGCATTACTACATCGCCGGGGCTGACCGCGGGGGCATCCCCCCCGATGACGCTATCGACAACCGCATATTCATCCACGCCCGTCCCTTCGAACCGCAGCGTGATCCCAAGCTCTGCTGCCGACCATGTGATGAACTGGCGCACGGAATACTGCACGCCCGTGGCGATCACGAAATCCTCTGCCACGTCCTGCTGCAGCATCATCCACTGCATGCGCACGTAATCCTTGGCGTGCCCCCAATCGCGCAGCGCGTCGATGTTGCCCATATAAAGACACCCCTCCAACCCCTGCGCGATATTGGCCAAGCCGCGCGTGATCTTGCGCGTGACAAAGGTTTCGCCACGGCGGGCGCTTTCGTGGTTAAAAAGGATGCCGTTGCAGGCATAGATCCCATAGGCCTCGCGATAATTAACCGTGATCCAATAGGCGTACATCTTGGCAACCGCATAGGGGCTGCGCGGGTGAAAGGGGGTTTCCTCCGTCTGTGGTGTCTCTTGGACCAAGCCATACAGCTCAGAAGTTGATGCTTGGTAAAAACGGGTCTTTTTTTCCAACCCCAGAAACCGGATCGCCTCTAACAACCGCAGGGCACCATTGGCGTTCACCTCTGTCGTATATTCGGGCGTCTCGAAACTCACTGCGACATGGCTTTGCGCGCCAAGGTTATAGACCTCGTCCGGCTGCACCTCGCGCATGATCCGCGTCAGGTTCGAACTGTCGGTGAGATCACCATAATGCAGGATCAGATCGGGGTCATCCTCGTGAGGGTCTTGATAAATATGATCAATCCGCTGCGTATTAAGAGATGACGACCGCCGCTTGATCCCGTGCACCTCGTATCCTTTGTCCAGCAACAACTCCGCCAGATAAGACCCGTCTTGACCGGTGATACCGGTGATCAGCGCGCGTTTAACCATCAGGGCCCCTAAACGAAAAATGTGCCTGCCCGAGGGGGCAGACACATCAACATTTACTCAACTTAAAGGATTCTGGCGAGTCTTGATGCAATCAGAAGGTTTGATCGTAGTCGCCAACCTCCGGCTCTGTCCGGATCACCGCGTCCAGATCGGCAAAGATCGCGCGCAATTCTTCCTCGGATTCAGAGCTTTCGCAGACCACCACAAGGTTCGGCGTGTTCGAAGAGGCGCGCACCAGCCCCCAGCTGCCGTTGTCCAGGATCACCCGCGCGCCATTCACGGCCACGACCTCTTTCACGGGGCGGCCGCCCAACTCGGTCACGTCTTTCAACTTGGCGACGATCCGGTCGAGGATATCGTATTTGTCCTCGTCCGACGCGTAGGGCGACATGGTGGGGGTGGAATATGTGTGGGGCAGGGCGCGGCGCAGGTCCGACATCTTCATATCGGGGTTGCGGTCCATCAGTTTGCAGACCTCGACCGCGACGCGCATGCCGCAGTCATAGCCACGCCCGATGGGTTCAGCCAGAAAGTAGTGGCCCGATTTCTCGAACCCCGCCAGCGCGCCCAATTGTTTGACCCGCCGCTTCATGTGGCTGTGGCCGGTTTTCCAATAGTCCGCCGTAACGCCATTGGCCTGCAAAACAGGGTCAGAGGCATAAAGCCCGGTCGATTTCACATCGGCGACAAAGGTGCTGTTGGGGTAAATCGCAGACAGATCGCGCGCCATGATGACGCCCATCTTGTCGGCGAAAATCTCTTCGCCCTCGTCATCCACCACGCCGCAGCGGTCGCCGTCGCCGTCAAACCCAAGCGCGAAATCCGCGCCCGAGGCTTTTACGCTGTCGGACATATCATGCAGCATTTCCATCGCTTCGGGGTTCGGGTTGTAATGCGGGAACGTATAATCCAGCGTGTTATGGCTATCGACCACCTCGACCCCCAGACGGCGGAACAGTTCGGGCGCAAAGGCGGCGGCAGTGCCGTTCCCCGTGGCGCAGACGACCTTGAGCTTACGGGTCATTTTGAAGTCACCCACCAGATCATCCAGATAGGCTTCGCGCACACCGTCGACGAATTCATACTTGCCGCCGTCGCGCTGTTCGCCACGCCCTTCCAGCACGATATCGCGCAGTTCGGCCATCTCGTCGGGGCCGTGGGTCAGCGGGCGTTCAAAGCCCATCTTCACGCCGGTCCAGCCATTGGGGTTATGCGAGGCGGTGACCATCGCCACCGCTGGCGCATCCAGATGGAACTGCGCGAAATAGGCCATGGGCGACAGGCAGGGGCCGATATCCTTAACGTGAATACCCGCCTGCATCAGGCCCAAAATCAGCGCATTTTTAATCGATAGGGAATAGTCGCGGTAATCATTGCCCACAGCGATAACGGGCTCGATCCCGCGCTGTTGCATCTGCGTGCCCAGACCAAGGCCAAGCGCGGTGATGCCCGGCAGGTTGATCGCCTCGGGGTACTGCCAGCGCGCGTCATATTCGCGAAAACCGGTGGGGGCGATCATGGGGTCGCGCAGAAATTCCCATGTGTTCGGCGTGACTTTGGGCAACGGCTTGGTCATGAAATATCCTGATCTATCAGCGTTAAAATACTGCCCTCTTCGATAGAAGGAATGCGTGCAGGGATCAACTGACAGCAAGGGCGCGGGACGGTTTGTTGCCGACGGGGCGGCAAGGTGCCGGTCAAACAACCGGCAGTGCCTGCGAATGGTTCCCAAAGAAAACGCCCCGCCCTTTTGCAAAAGGACGGGGCGGATAGGTCGCGATGCTGTGGTGCCTTAGCCGATGATGGCGTTCAACGTGGCCGAGGGGCGCATCACCGCTTCGGTTTTGGCGGGGTCCGAATGGAAATACCCGCCCAGATCGACAGGCTTGCCCTGAACCTCTGCCAGCTCTGCCATGATCTTGTCCTCATTCGCCGCCAGTTTTTCGGCGATGGGGGCAAAATGTTCAGCCAATGCGGCATCGTCGCTCTGGCTGGCCAGCGCCTGCGCCCAGTAAAGGGCAAAGTAATAGTGGCTGGCGCGGTTGTCCGGCTCGCCCACTTTACGCGATGGCGATTTGTTGTTGTCCAGAATGCCTTGGGTCGCGGCATCTACGGCTTTGCCCAGGACGGCGGCCTTGGCATTGTCCTTCTGGTCCGCGAGGAACTTGAGGCTTTCCCCAAGCGCACAGAACTCGCCCAGGCTGTCCCACCGCAGGTGGTTTTCTTCAACAAGCTGCTGCACGTGCTTGGGGGCAGACCCGCCGGCACCCGTTTCAAACAAGCCACCGCCCTGCATCAGCTTGACGATCGACAACATCTTGGCCGAGGTGCCCAGTTCCAGAATGGGGAACAGGTCGGTCAGATAGTCGCGCAGCACGTTGCCGGTGATCGCGATCGAATTCTCGCCCTTGCGGATTGTCTCAAGCGTCTGGCGCGTGGCCTTGGCGGGGGACATGATCTGGAACTTGTCGGCCACGCCCTTGGCTTCAAGGATCGGCTTCACATAGGCGATCAGCTCTGCGTCATGGGCGCGGTTCTCGTCCAGCCAGAAGATCGCCTCGCAGCCTTCGGCTTTCTGACGGTCGATGGCCAGCTGCACCCAGTCCTCGATCGGGGCCTTGCGGGCTGATGCCGCGCGCCAGATGTCGTTCGCCTCTACGCTGTGCTCGGAAATCACGTCGCCATTGGCGGCGATCATCTTCACGGTGCCGTCAGCGGGGATCTCGAACGTGGTGGGGTGCGACCCGTATTCCTCGGCCTTCTGCGCCATCAAACCGATGTTCTGCACAGTGCCCGAGGTCGTCGGGTCCAGCGCGCCGGTTTCCTTGAAGTAATTAATGCTTTCTTCATAGACGGGGGCATATGAGTTGTCAGGGATCACGCAGTTGGTGTCGTGTTCCTTGTTGTCGGGGCCCCAGCCCTTGCCGCCAGCGCGGATCAGCGCGGGCATGGACGCGTCGATGATCACGTCGGATGGCACGTGCAGGTTGGTGATCCCTTTGTCGGAATTCACCATATACATCGGCGGTCGTGCCGCCATCGCGTCTTTGACGGCTTGGGTGATCTCGGCATTGTCCTTGATCCGCTCCATCATGTCGCCGATGCCTGCGTTCGGGTTCACACCCGCCGCTTTCAGCTCGTCACCGTATGTGTCAAAGACGGGCTTCAGATATTCCCGCACCGCGTGGCCAAAGATGATCGGGTCCGACACTTTCATCATCGTCGCTTTCATGTGCAACGAGAACAGCGTGCCGTCTTTCTTGGTCTCTTCGATCTGCTCGGCCAGGAATGTGTCCAGCGCCTTGGCAGACATGAAGGTGGTGTCGACCACAGTGCCCGCGGGGAAAGAAACGCCATCCTTCAACACGGTCTCGGTCCCGTCGGCGGCAACATGCACGATCTTGGCCGCGCCGGCCTGCGCCTCGGTCAGCGTCAGGGATTTCTCGTTCGAGAAGAAATCACCGCCCGACATGGACGATACTTTGGTTTTGCTGTCCTTGGACCATGTGCCCATCGAATGGGGGTTCGCCATCGCGTATTTCTTGACCGCATTGGCCGCGCGACGGTCCGAATTGCCTTCGCGCAGAACGGGGTTCACCGCAGAGCCCTTGATCGCGTCATAGGCCGCGCGGGCTTTCTTTTCCGCGTCGGTGCTTGGCGCTTCGGGATAGTCAGGCAGCGCATAGCCTTGACCCTGCAATTCCTTGATCGCGGCCACCAGCTGCGGCACCGAGGCAGAGATATTCGGCAGTTTGATCACATTGGCGTCGGGCGTTTTCACCAGATCGCCCAGGATCGCCAGATCGTCGGACTGTTTTTGCGCCTCGGTCAGCGCGTCGGGGAAGGCCGCCAGAATACGCCCCGACAAAGAGATATCACGGGTGCCCACAGAAACCCCTGCCGCATCGGCAAAGCTGCGGATGATCGGCAGCAGCGAATAGCTTGCCAGTTCGGGGGCCTCATCGACCTGCGTGTAAATGATGTCGGGTGTCTGTGTCTCAGCCATGGTATCCAGCCTTTCCTGAAGTTTGGTATGCGATAGTACACTTAGTTTGAAATATCCACCTCCCCCGCGTCGCGAAGGCCGCGAAACTGCGACCAGCGGCGGCGAAACGCGCAGGGCGATGCCCAAGCCACCACATAGCGCCCCCCGCAGCATTGCAAAACGAATCACTCACCTCTCCTTGGGCAGAGCGTGGTTGATGCCGTTAACGCTCACACACGCGGTAAGTGCGGGCAATGAACCCATACCGTGTCACGCTGCCTATTTGTTCAACCATCAGGGGGGTGTGCCCTCTGGTAACAGGTGATTCGGTGCAATTCTTGGTCGCAAACCAAAGCCGATGTCGCTAAGCGCACCCAAATCCCGAGGCAACGAACTGGTTTACTTTGATTTTTGATAAAGTTTGTAAAAAATGCTGAAGCGCCGCAATAATAACAGTCGCGGGGCATGTGTGACCACTGCCGGACCGCGCAACGCGCAGGTCATGCACCTTGATGGCCTGATCAGAGGGACCGGGGTGTCATGACGGACCGAAAGGAAGACGGCACAAGCAAGGATGGTCGCGTCGCCCGCGGCGAGATCACCCGCGAACGCGTGCTCGACGCGGCAGAGCGGTGCTTCGCCGAGCTTGGCTTTGATGCGGTCAGCATCCGCCGGATCGCGCGCGAAGCCGAAGTCACGCTGGGTGTGGTCGGCTTTCACGGAGGTACTAAACAAGAGCTTTTCGTGACCGTGCTGAAACGGCGGG
>NZ_DGMH01000064.1:0-16538 GCF_002388305.1 Sulfitobacter sp. UBA4523 | reverse complement strand
AAACGGCGGGTCGAAACGCTTAATGCCATGCGCATGGCACGGCTTGATGCGCTCAAATCGACAGAGCGGCTCACGCTGGAGACGCTGATCGATGCCTATGTCACCCCGTATCTCGAAATCGCCTCGCGCGGGGATCCGCAATGGCGGGCCTATGCGCAGCTGGTGGCGCGGATCATGTCTGACGAACGCTATTACCGCGAGGCAGGGCCGCTTTATGATCGCGTCGCCTCTATCTACCTTGATGAAATGGCGCGTCTGCGTCCTGATGCCGACCGTGAACAGCTTGCCGCGGTGCTGTCGCTGACCGTGTCCTCGATGGTGTCCATCGTCGCAAGTGGCATCCGCATTGCGGGCCTGTCGCAAAGTGATCGGCGCGAAAGCCCTATGGTGTATCGCCCGCTCTTGCTTGATTTTTGTGTGGGTGGCGTTCTGCGCGCGCTTGAGCCAAAGTGCTAGGCAACTCAACGCGATAAAAGGCCCCACGTCATGAAATCCTATCCCAAAGTCTGGTTCCTGCGGCACGGTGAAACCGAATGGAACGCAGAAGGGAGGGTGCAGGGCCAGACCGAATCCGTGCTTTCCGAACGGGGCAAGGTCCATGCGCAGCAGCAGGCCGAGCTGATGGCACCGATCCTTGCGGATAACCTGCCCTGCATCGTGTCGCCGCTTAAACGCACGCGCCAGACCGCGGATATCGCCCTTGGCGGGCGGGACTACCAGACCGACGATCGTCTGAAAGAGATTTTCGCCGGCGATTGGGAAGGCCACCTGCGCGCCGATATCTTCAAGAACCTGCCCGAAGGCATCACGGCGCAAAGCCCCCATATGGAATTCTATTGTGCCGCTCCCGGTGGCGAAGGCTTTGACGTGTTTCAGGCGCGGGTGAATGCCTTTGTCGACACGCTGACCGAACCCACCGTCGTGGTCGCCCACGGGCTTAGCGGCCAGCTTTTGCGCGGCGCGCTCTGCGGGTTGAGCCGCGCCGAGCTGGGCCAGTTGTCAAACCGGCAGGGCTGCGTCTATGTGCTTGAAAACGGGCAGGAAACGGTGCTGTCGGTTGACTGACACGACCTCGATGATGCCCCCCTGCACCGTGGCCGTCATCGGCTGCGGGTTGATCGGCGCAAGCTGGGCCGCGCTGTTCCAGCACGCAGGCCACAGCGTCCGCGCGTGGGACCCTGACACAGGTGCCCGCGACGGTTTCGCCGCCCGCGTGGCGGGGCCCTTGGCGCAACTGCAAGAAATCTCGGCAGGGGCGGCCCCCCAAGGCGCGCTTTCAACCCACGAGAGTTTGCAAGACGCCCTACAAGACGTTGTGCTGATCCAGGAAAACGCGCCCGAGAACGTGCCGCTGAAACACCAGCTTTACGCACAGATCGAAACTATCGTCGCGCCGGATGTGATTATCGCCTCCAGCACCTCGGCGCACCCGTGGTCGGATCTTGTGCCGGGGATGCTGCACCCCGACCGGCTGATCACCGCACACCCCTTCAATCCGCCCCATCTGGTGCCGCTGGTCGAAGTCTACGGCCCCGATCCTCAGGTGCTCGACTGGGCCGAAAGGTTCTACCGCAGCCTCGGCTCCGCGCCCGTGCGGCTGAAAAAAGATGCGGTAGGGCATATCGCCAACCGGCTGTCCTCGGCGCTCTGGCGCGAGGCGGTGCATATCGTCGCCGAGGGCATCGCCGATGTCGACGCGGTGGATCAGGCGCTGGTCAACGGACCGGGGCTGCGCTGGTCGGTGCTGGGGGCGCATATGGCCTATCACCTTGGCGGGGGTGCCGGGGGCATGGCGGGCTATCTGGCCCATCTCGGGCCAAGCCAGCAGAAACGTTGGGATAATCTCGGCGCGCCTACGCTCGACGCCGATACCTGCGCGCGTCTGGTCGACGGGGTGAACGTTGAGGCCGCAGGCCGCAGCATCGCCCAGCTAGAGGCCGAACGCGACGTCGCCCTGATCGAACTTGCACAGATGCGCAAACGGCTGGCGGATCGGAAAGCCTGAGGCCACGGGGCCCTAGATGGATTTGCGCGCGCGCATCGCTGCGGTGATCGTCCCATCGTCAAGGTAATCAAGTTCCCCGCCGATCGGCACACCCTGGGCCAGAGAGGTCAACCGCACCTGACCCTCAAGCTGGTCCGCGATGTAATGCGCCGTGGTCTGCCCGTCGATGGTGGCGTTCAGCGCCAGAATAACCTCCGACACGGCCTCGTCGCGCACGCGGTCCAGCAGCCGGGGGATGCGCAATTCCTGCGGGCCGATGGCATCCAGCGCCGACAGCGTGCCACCCAGCACATGATAGCGCCCCTTGAACACGCCCGACCGCTCCATCGCCCATAGGTCCGCAACATCCTCGACCACGCAAATCTCGCCATTGGCGCGTTTCTCCGACGTGCAGATGTCGCAGATATCGGCGGTGCCCACATTGCCGCAGTTGATACATTCGCGCGCCGTCGCCGCCACGGTCTGCATCATATCGGCCAAAGGGGTCAGCAACAGCGCGCGCTTTCGGATCAGATGCAGCACCGCCCGGCGGGCCGAGCGTGGCCCCAATCCGGGCAGCCGCGCCATCAGGTCGATGAGCGCATCAATGTCGCGTGTGCTGCTCATCTGTGGACCCCCATGGCGTTGATGTGAAAGAGTTTAATGCCTTCGGCGAGGATTTAACCCCATTTGGAAGGATCAGAACGGCAGCTTCATATCCGCGGGCAGACCCATGCCTTCGGTCAGCTTGCTCATCTCGGACTGGGCGCGGTCGGTGGCTTTGGTCTGCGCGTCCTTGATCGCGGCGAGGATCAGGTCCTCGACGACTTCTTTCTCGTCGCCGTTGAAGATCGACGGATCGATATCCAGCGACTTCAGCTCGCCCTTGGCGGTGCAGGTCGCCTTGACCAGACCGGCACCGGATTCCCCTTCGACGATGATATTGTGCATGTCTTCTTGCAGCTGCGCCATCTTGCCCTGCATCTGCTGCGCCGTCTTCATCATCTTGGCCATGTCACCCATGGCACCCAAACCTTTAAGCATGTGGTCGTCTCCTGTAGCTTTATTTGCTTATGTATATGCGGTCTTTGCCGCCCCCCGACAAGGGGTGCCCCGGCGTGGATAGGTCGCGGGCAGAGCAGGGGCAGGCGGGGTCAGTCGTCCTCGAAAGGGTCCCATTCGTCTTCGACCTCGGGCAGCGCTTCGGACACGGCGGCGGCGGCGATTTCCTCGGGCGTGCGGATCGACAGGATCTTGGCCCCGGGAAAGCTCGCCATGACGGCCTGCATCAACGGGTGGTTTTCCGCCTGCGATTTCAGCGCGTTTTCCTTGGCGTCACGGACTTCGGCGATGGTTTTGGCGCTGCTGTCGCCCACGATGGTCACAGCCCAGCGGTTACCGGTCCACAGTTGCAGCCGCGTGCCAAGGCGCTGCGCCAGATCGCGGGGGGCGCTGTCGGTCGGGGTGAATTCGATCCGCCCCGGTTGATAGGCCGCCAGCCGGACCGAGGTCTCGACCTCCACCAACAGCTTCACGTCGCGGTTGCTGCGGATCAGCTCGACCACATGTTCAAACGTCGGGTACTGCGCCAAAGCCTGCGCCACCGCCGGCGCAAGTGCCGCCATCGTCGCGCCGCCCGCAGGACCGCCCGACATCTGCTGGCTGCCCATGGCGCTGGTCGATCCACCTCCGGCGGGCACGGCGGCCCCGCCCCCCGGACCCTGCGGCGGGGCGGGAGGAGGCGTGGTATTGGCCAGCTTGCGGGCAAGCTCTTCAGGGCTGGGCAGGTCGGCGACATGGGTCAGGCGGATCACGGCCATCTCGGCGGCCATCATCGCATTGGGCGCGCTTGCCACCTCGTCCAGCGCTTTCAGCAACATCTGCCACAGACGGGTCAGCACGCGCATCGGCAGGGTTTCCGCCATGGTGACGCCACGGCTGCGTTCCTCGGGCGAGACGGTGGGATCTTCGGCGGCATCGGGGGTGATCTTGACCACCGATACCCAATGGGTGATCTCGGCCAGATCGCGCAGCACGGCCATCGGGTCGGCCCCGTCGGAATACTGGTTGCCCAGCTCGTCCAGCGCGCCGGCCGCATCGCCGCGCAGGATCATATCGAACAGGTCCAGCACCCGCCCGCGATCCGCCAGCCCCAGCATCGCACGCACCTGCACCGCCGTCGTTTCGCCCGCCCCGTGGCTGATTGCCTGATCCAGCAAGGACGTGGCATCGCGCGCCGACCCTTCGGCGGCACGGGTGATCAGCGCCAGCGCATCCTCTGCAATCTCGGCCCCTTCGGCGGTGGCGATCTTGCGCATCAGCGCGATCATCACCTCGGGCTCGATCCGGCGCAAATCAAAGCGTTGGCAGCGCGACAGCACGGTCACGGGCACCTTGCGGATCTCGGTCGTGGCGAAGATGAATTTGACGTGCTCTGGCGGTTCCTCAAGCGTCTTAAGCAGCGCGTTGAACGCGCCGGTCGACAGCATGTGCACCTCATCGATGATATAGACTTTGTACCGGGCCGAGGCCGCGCGGTAATGCACGCTGTCGATGATCTCGCGGATATTGCCGACGCCGGTGTTCGATGCGGCGTCCATCTCCATCACGTCGACATGACGGCCCTCCATGATGGCGACGCAATGTTCGCAGACCCCGCAGGGTTCCGTCGTCGGCCCGCCGTTGCCGTCCGGCCCGATGCAGTTCATCCCCTTGGCGATGATCCGTGCTGTCGTCGTTTTGCCGGTCCCGCGGATGCCGGTCATGATAAACGCCTGCGCAATGCGATCCGCCTCGAACGCGTTTTTCAGCGTGCGCACCATCGCGTCCTGCCCGACCAGATCGGCAAAGGTTTCAGGCCGGTATTTGCGGGCCAATACGCGATAGGCAGAGGGTGCTGTCATGACGATCCTGCAAGATTCGATTGAAGCCCTGAACCTAGAGCATCCAAAGGATGCCGCCAACCGCAACCGAGGCAAAGCTGAAAATCACCGCCAGCGTCTTCATCCGCGCATTGGGTTGCGCATTGGCATGGTGGTCGTTCAGCCGGTCCAGCGTCTTGGTCGCCGCATCATGGGCCGCCCAGAAGATATAGACCGCCGCGACGACAAAGATCGTTGCCACGCTTTTCGCAGCCCAGGTCGGGTCAAAATCACCGAACACCGCCTTAAGCCCGATCGCCACCGCAAGCGACGCCATCCCCGTGCGCATCCATCCTGCAAAGGTGCGCTCGTTCGCCAAAATCGTGCGGTCTTCGGCCCAGTCGGTGCGGTTCTCGGCCAGCTCATTGCTTTTATTCATTGAACTATTGTGCGCGTCGCGCGTTACGCTGACAATAATATTTGACATAACGGGGACAGATTTATGCGGTTGCGCGGCATCAGAAGAAGCAAAAACGTTGAGGTCCGCCGCGGGGGGCGCGGGGGCGGTGCCGGGCGTGCGGGCGGTCTGGGGATCGTCGGCGTCTTGGCGGTGCTGGCGATCGGCTATTTCACCGGCATCGACGTATCGCCCTTGCTGAACGGGGGCGGCGCGCCGCAAACCCAGCAGGGCGCGCCGGTCTCTGACTCTGACGAGCAGGCCACGCAGTTCACCGCGCGGGTGCTGGCCACCACCGAAGATGTCTGGGGCGAGATTTTCACACAGCAGTTGGGCCGTGAATACGTGCCGCCCAAGCTCGTTGTCTTTTCCAACGTCACGCAAAGTGCCTGTGGCGGGGCCTCTGGCGCGACGGGGCCGTTCTACTGCCCTGCGGATGAAAAGGCCTATATCGACACGCAATTCTTTGATCTTCTGGCGCAGCGCATGGGAGCAGGCGGGGATTTCGCCGCCGCCTATGTGATTGCCCACGAGGTCGCCCACCACGTCCAGAACGAACTGGGCATCCTGCCCAAGGTCGATGCGCTGCGCCGCCAATCCTCGACCGCCGAGGCGAACGCCCTGACCGTACGGCTCGAGCTGATGGCCGATTGTTTTTCGGGCATCTGGGCCAAGAACGTCAAAGGTCTGATGGAGCGGGGTGATCTGGACGAGGCATTGAACGCCGCGCGCAAGATCGGCGATGACCACCTGCAACGTCAGGCCGGTCGCGTCCCCCAGCCCCACACCTTTACCCACGGCACGTCCGAGCAGCGTTCAAGCTGGTTCCAGCGCGGGTTCGATAGCGGTCAGGTCGGCCAATGCGACACATTTGCGGCAGAGCAGCTGTAACAGCGTTCGATGCTATAACGCAAAAATAATTATTATAAACAAGAGGTTAAGTTACCCGTGGGTAACCTGACCTGTTGCCTGTGGCCGTGCCGAAATGCCAATACCCAACCGCCGCGGGGCGCTGCGGGGCAGGGGCAATAAGCAATCTATATATGGCGGGGTGGGCTGCCCCTCTCGGGCCATCCTTTGGATGACCCTGCGGGGCGACGCGTATTTTGCTGCGCAAAATACGCTGGGGTGAGAGGCTGATAACGACCCAAGTGGGTCTCGTTACGGCTGCTTCCTTCCGGATCTGACCGGGTTGGCGAGGCACCTGCCCGCACCAACCTCTCACCGTCCATATAGTATAGGGCCGGATGGGATGCAAGACGGGCCCAAAGGCGATTTTATCTCGGGCGTTTTTAGCGGGCACAGCGCCATGCAGCCTTGGCATCGCGCGGTTTGGCCAATAGGCATGGTGCACGCAAACGGGAGGATACGCATGAAGCACGCCGAGACGGTCACTTTCGGAGGGTCAGCGCTTGACCGCGCCGGAGAGGTTCGCGCCGACAAGGAGGCCGTGGCCGCATTGCGCGCCGATGACGCCGCCCGCGCCATTCTGTTCTGGCGGGGTAAGGTCCTGATCGACCCCGCGCGCCCCGCGTCTGTTGTGCGTTTGCCGCTGGATCACCCCGTTCTGGCGGATGCCGGCTCTGCCCCGATCTTGCTGGGGCGCGAAGAGGGGGCCGCGCGGTTTGCCTATGACCTGTCGCCGTGGATGCCCGATGACTTCGACCCGCGTCAGCTGGGGTCTTTCGTGGATCAAAGCGAACAGCGCCACCCGATGTTGCCGCCCGACTATGCTTTCGTCGAAATGCGCCGCGTGATGACGTGGCTCAGCCCGCGTGACGCCGAACTCGCCGCGACCGGCAAGGCCATTCTGGCGTGGCACGAAAACCACGGCTACTGCGCCCGCTGCGGCTTTGAAACCGTGGTGAATGACGCAGGCTGGCAACGCAACTGTCCCGCGTGTCGCGCGTCGCATTTTCCGCGCACCGATCCGGTTGTGATCATGCTGATTACCCACGGCAACTCTGTCCTGATGGGGCGGTCGCCGGGTTGGCCCGAGGGGATGTTCTCGCTTTTGGCGGGGTTTGTCGAACCGGGTGAAACGCTCGAAGCCGCCGTGCGCCGCGAGGTATTCGAAGAGGCGGGCGTGCAGGTCGGTCAGGTCAGCTATCTTGCGAGCCAGCCTTGGCCCTTTCCCGCGTCGCTCATGTTCGGCTGCGCCGGAGAGGCGACAAGCCACGAGATCACCATCGACCCCAAAGAGATCGAAGAGGCCCTTTGGGTGTCGAAAGAGGACATGATGGATGTCTTTGCCGGGCAACACCCCAAGATCAAACCGGCCCGAAAGGGGGCGATTGCGCATTTCCTGCTGGAAAACTGGCTTGCGGATACGCTGGATTAAGGCAACCTTCGGGAAAGACGACGAACAAGGCAGAACATGAAATTTTCCACCAAAGAAGACATCGACGCGCCGATTGATGCGGTATTCGACATGCTGTGCGAATTTGACCAGTTCGAACGCGCCGCCATGCGCCGCGGCGCAGAGGTGCAGCGCGTGGACCGGCTCGCAGAAGCGGGACCGGGGATGCAGTGGGAAGCTGCCTTTGACATGCGCGGCAAACGACGCGAGCTTCAGGTCGAGATGGACCGTTTTGACCGCCCGACCGAAATGAAGCTGAACACCCGTTCGCAGGGGCTGACCGGCGACATGAGCTTTGATCTGGTCGCCCTGTCACGCAGCCGCACCCGCATCATGGTCGCGCTAGAGCTCAAGCCACAAAACCTGTCGGCCCGTCTGCTGGTGCAGTCGTTGAAACTGGCCAAAAATTCGCTGACCAAGAAGTTCAAGAAACGTGTCGGCGACTATGCCAAGGACATGGAAGACCGCTACCACAAACCCCGCTAGGGGGTTTGCGGTGGTTACCGCGTTTACTGGCCGTGACGGTCGGGATGCGCGGGGTAGACGCCCAGAATATCGATGAAGTTGGTGAAATGCGCCAACTCCTCCAGCGCGCGGGCGACGGCGGGGTCTTCGGGGTGGCCTTCGATATCGGCATAGAACTGTGTCGCCGTGAACGACCCGCCCGCCATGTAGCTTTCCAGCTTGGTCATGTTGACGCCATTGGTCGCGAAACCGCCCATGGCCTTGTAAAGCGCCGCCGGGATGTTGCGCACCTGAAAGACAAAGGTGGTCAGCATGTTTTCCGCACGGCGGGTCTGGTCCAGCTCGGGTGACATCAGCAAAAAGCGGGTGGTGTTATGGTCCAGATCCTCGATGTCGCGGGCCAGCACCTTGAGCCCGTGAATATCCGCCGCGACCTCGCTTGCCAGCACGCCGACATCGCGTTCCTCCGACACCGCAAGATCCGCCGCCGCCCCTGCGCTGTCTGCCGCTGCCTCTGACGTGATGCCATGGGCGTCCAGCCAGCTGCGCGCCTGCGGGATCAGCACCATATGCGCGCGCACGTGTTTGATGTCTTCGAGCTTTACACCGTCATGGGCCATCAGGCTGATGCGCACGCGCACGAAGGCCTCTGCGATGATGCGCAGCCCGCTTTGCGGCAGCAGCCGGTGGATGTCCGCAACCCGCCCGTAGGTCGAGTTTTCGACCGGCAGCATCGCCAGATCGGCGCGGCCTTCGCGCACGGCGCGGATCACCCCTTCGAAGGTCATGCAGGGCACGGGGATCATGTCGGGGCGGGCTTGCAGGCAGGCTTCGTGGCTATAGGCCCCCAAAGCACCTTGGAAAGCGATGCGTGGCGCGGTTTTACTGGTCATCAGGGGCATCCTTCTTCAAGCCGTTGCCAACTATGGCGTTTGGTCGCGGTAACTACACCTTGCCCCGACGAAGGGAAAGCAATAGATACGCCTGCAATACGATGCCCGAATACCAACGATGGACCTTCACGCATGTTCGATACAATGACCGTTACCAAAATCGCTGCCGGCCTGTTTGGCGCTTGGCTTGTCCTTCTGCTTGGCAAATTCGCGGGCGAAGAGCTTTATCATGCCGAAGCGCATGGCGAACAAGGCTATGTCATTGAAGTGGCAGACGCCTCTGGTGGCGGTGAGCCCGCTGAAGAAGTCGATTTCGCCGAGATCATGGCGGCCGCTGATCCGGCCAAGGGTGAAAAGGTTTTCCGCAAATGTTCCGCCTGTCACAAGGTTGAAGATGGTGCGAATGCGGTTGGTCCCTACCTCTACGGTGTTGTCGGGCGTCCGGTTGATTCCGCTGACGGGTATGCGTCCTACTCCGGCGCGCTTGAGAAAGTGGCTGAGACATGGACCCCCGAGAACCTGAACGCCTTCCTGACCAAGCCTGCCGGTTTCGCGCCAGGCACCACGATGGGTTTCGCGGGTCTGCCCAAGATCGAAGACCGGGCGAATGTGATCGCCTATCTCGACAGCCTGGACAACTGATCCACCCCATATTCCGATTGCAAGGCCGCCCCCTCGTGGGCGGCCTTTTGCTGTGAAGTGCCCTGTTTTCAGTCAGGTAACATATTCGCAACTTGTAACTTGGGCGGTCGGGCCGTTAGCGTGTATCCGGCAGTGATCTGCCGCGACGACCCTTGTCTATCGCCTGTTGTTATAAAGGATACGCCCGATGCCCCGGACCCATGCCCGTGCTGACACAAAATCGCAAACCCCCATGCTGCGCGTCGCTGGCGCGGCCTTGCTTGTTTTCGGGGCCGCGATGCTGGGCGGTGCCGCTTGGGGGCAGGATGACGCCGCGCAGGGCAGTGACAAGATCATCACCGCGCATGGCTATTCCTTTTACGGCGATCTGAAATACCCCGCCGACTACACCCATTTCGACTATGTGAACCCCGAGGCCCCCAAAGGCGGCGAGATTTCAATCTCTACCCTCGGGACGTTTGATTCGATGAACCCCTATTCGCGCAAGGGCCGTGGCGGCGCGTTGAGCACGGTGATGTATGAAAGCCTGCTTGGCGAGGGCGTCGGCGGAGAGATCGTGCCCGCCGATGTTTACGGTGAAGCCTATTGCCTGCTGTGCGAGAGCCTTGAATACCCCGAGAGCAAGGATTGGGTGGTGTTCCACATGCGCAAGGACGCGAAATTTTCGACCGGCGATCCGGTGACGGCCCATGACATCGCCTTTAGCCACAACCTGCTGCTGGATCAGGGGCTGAAATCCTATGCCGATGCAGTGCGCAAGCTGATCCCCAAGGTCGAGGTGATCGACGATTACACCATCAAGTTCTATTTCAGCCCCGGCGTGTCCCGGCGCAGCCTGATCGAACAGGTCGGCGGCGTGCCGGCGTGGTCGAAAAAATGGTACGAGGAAACCGGCGCGCGGCTCGACGAATCGCGGCTGGAAACCTCGCCCGGGTCCGGCCCGTATATGATCGACAGCATCGATGTGAACCGTCGGATCGTCTACAAGCGCAACCCCGATTACTGGGGCAAGGACCTGCCGTTCAACGTGGGCCGCAACAATTTCGATAAAATACGCGTCGAATACTTCGGCGACGAGAATTCCGCGTTCGAGGCCTTCAAGGCGGGTGAATATACCTTCCGCACCGAGGGCAGCTCGAAACAATGGGCGTCGTCCTATGACTTCCCCAAGGTGACCGCAGGGCAGGTGGTCAAAGAGGATATCCCCGACGGGTCGCCTCCCACGCCCTCGGGCATCGTGTTCAACCTTGGCCGCGAGGTCTTGCAGGACAAGCGCGTGCGCGAGGCCGTGGCCCTGGGGTTCAACTTTGAATGGACCAATGAATCGCTGCAATACGGGCTGTTCAAACAGCGGGCGTCGTTTACGCAGGACACACCGCTGATGGCCACGGGCGCACCCCAAGGGGCCGAGCTGGCGCTGCTGGAAAGCCTTGGCGATGTCGTGCCGCCCGAACTGCTGACGCAAGACGCGGTGGTGCCGCATACCTCGGATGCGAGCCGCCTGTCGGACCGTCGCAACCTGCGCCGCGCAATGAAGCTGCTGGACGAGGCCGGTTGGGCCGTGGGCGATGACGGCAAACGCTATAATGCGCAGGGCAAACCCTTGCAGTTGCGGTTCTTGCTGAACTCCTCGGGGTCGGCGACGCTGTCGGCGGTGATTGAAAACTTTATGTCGAATTTGCAAAACATGGGCATTGATGCCGTGCTCGAGAAAGTCGACAGTTCCCAATACACGGCCCGCGAACGGGACCGCGATTACGACATGGTCTATGACAGCTATGGGGCGTTTCTGGGCACAGGCACCGGGCTGGAACAACGCTATGGGTCAGAGGCGGCGGCCTATTCGCTGTTCAACCCTGCGGGGCTTGCCAGCCCGCTGGTGGATGCGATTGTGACCGCGTCGCTGGCAGCCGACACGAAAGAGGAAGAGGACGCCAGCCTGATGGCGCTGGATCGGGCACTGCGCTATGAATTTTTCATGATCCCGACCTGGTATAACGACAGTTTCTGGACCGCCTATTACGACCAGTACGAACACCCCGAAACGCAGCCGCCTTACGCTTTGGGCTACCTCGATTTCTGGTGGTACAATGCCGATAAAGCAGACGCCTTGCGCGCTGCAGGCGCACTGAGGTAAACGCCGGCCATGGGCGCATATATTCTTCGACGGCTGTTGCTGATCATACCGACGTTGCTTGGGATCATGCTGATCAACTTTGCACTGGTGCAGTTTGTGCCGGGTGGCCCTGTTGAGCAGGCGATCGCGCGTATTCAGGGCGGTGGTGACGTGTTCGAAGGGTTCTCTGGCGGGGGATCGGATGCGGGGAATGCCGCAGATACCGGCGGCAACGAGAATTACGTTGGCGCACGGGGCCTGCCGCCCGAATTCATCGCAGAGCTTGAGAAAGAGTTCGGCTTTGACAAACCGCCGGTAGAGCGGTTCGTGAACATGCTGTGGAATTACATGCGGTTCGATTTCGGCGAAAGCTACTTTCGGTCGATCAGCGTGATCGAGTTGATCAAGGAAAAGCTGCCCGTGTCGATCACGCTGGGGCTGTGGTCGACGTTGATTGCCTATCTGGTGTCGATCCCCCTTGGCATCCGCAAGGCGGTCAAGGATGGCACGGCCTTTGATACATGGACATCGGGCGCGATTATCGCCGCCTATGCGATCCCGGGCTTTCTGTTCGCGATCCTGCTGCTGGTGCTGTTCGCGGGCGGGTCCTACTGGCAGATATTCCCGCTGCGGGGGCTGACTTCGGATAACTTTGACCAGCTGAGCCCCTTGGGCAAGGTCGCGGATTACTTCTGGCACATCACGCTGCCGGTGCTGGCCTCGACCATCTCGGCCTTTGCGACGCTGACGTTGCTGACCAAGAACAGCTTTCTCGACGAGATCAAGAAGCAATATGTCGTCACGGCGCGGGCCAAGGGGCTGTCAGAGCGTAAGGTGTTGTACGGCCACGTCTTCCGCAACGCGATGCTGATCGTGATCGCGGGCTTTCCAGCGGTGTTTATCGGTGTGTTCTTTGGCGGCTCGCTGATCATCGAGACGATCTTTAGCCTTGATGGTTTGGGCCGTCTGGGGTTCGAGGCGGCGGTTGCGCGGGACTATCCGATCGTCTTCGGCACGCTGTTCATCTTTGGCCTTATCGGTCTGCTGGTCGGTATCCTGTCTGACCTGATGTATGTGGTCGTCGACCCGCGCATCGACTTTGAAAAACGCGAGGGCTGAACCCGATGGCGCTATCCCCGCTGAACCAACGCCGCTGGCGTAACTTTACCCGTAACCGCCGCGCCTATTGGAGCCTTTGGATTTTCGCGATCCTGTTTGGCATCTCGCTGTTCGCCGAATTTGTGGCCAACGACAAACCGATCCTCGTGAACTATCGCGGCGACTATTACATGCCGATCTTCAAGTTCTACCCCGAGACCGAATTCGGCGGCGATTTCCTGACCGAAGCGGTGTACCGCGACCCCGAAGTGCAATGTCTGATTGCCTCGGGCGGGTTGATCGACTGTCTGGACGACCCCGAGGGGATCATCGAGGACGCGCAGGATGGCGAGGTCGCGGGCGAGCCGATTTCGGCGGGTTGGTCGATCTGGCCGCCCATCCCCTATAGCTTTGACACCGCCGTGGACCGGCCCGGCGCGGCCCCGCTGCCGCCGAACGGGCAGAACCTGCTGGGCACCGATGGCACCAAACGTGACGTGCTGGCGCGGGTCATTCATGGCTTCCGGCTGTCGATCATCTTTACCCTGATTGTGACGGGGGCGGCATCGTTGATCGGGATCATCGCGGGGGCGGTGCAGGGGTTCTTTGGCGGCTGGACGGATCTGATCTTCCAGCGCGTGATCGAGATCTGGACCTCGACCCCGTCGCTTTATGTGATCATCATCATGTTCGCCATTCTGGGGCGCAGTTTCTGGCTGCTGGTGTTCTTGCTGGTGCTGTTCAGTTGGACGTCGCTGGTGGGTGTGGTGCGGGCCGAATTCCTGCGCGCGCGGAACCTTGAATATGTGCGTGCGGCGCGTGCGCTTGGGGTGGGGAATATGACGATCATGTTCCGCCACATGCTGCCCAATGCGATGGTCGCGATGCTGACGATGCTGCCGTTTATCATCACCGGCACGATCAGCACGCTCGCGATCCTTGATTTTCTGGGCTTCGGCCTGCCGTCGTCGGCCCCGTCCCTGGGCGAGCTGACGTTGCAAGCCAAGCAGAACCTGCAAGCGCCCTGGCTGGCGTTCACCGCGTTCTTCACCTTTGCCATCATGCTGTCGCTGCTGATCTTTATCTTTGAAGGGATCCGCGACGCCTTTGACCCGAGAAAGACGTTCTCATGACGCCTTCGACCCAGAACGCCGCGGTGCTGCAAGTGGATGACCTGCGCGTCTCCTTCCGTCAGGAAGGCGCGTTGACCCATGCGGTCAAGGGCGTGAGCTTTGCCGTGCAGCGCGGGGAGACCGTGGCGCTGGTGGGGGAGTCCGGCTCGGGTAAATCCGTATCGGCGCTGAGCACCGTATCGCTGTTGGGCGACAGTGCCGAGGTGTCGGGGTCGGTGCTGTATGACGGGCAGCAGATGGTCGGGGCGAGCGACAAGCTGCTGCGCAAGGTGCGTGGCAATGACATCAGCTTTATCTTTCAAGAGCCGATGACCTCGCTGAACCCGCTGCATACGATCGAAAAGCAGCTGGCGGAATCGCTGGCGCTGCATCAGGGCGTGGCAGGGGCCGAGGCGCGGGCGCGTATCCTTGAACTGCTGGACAAGGTCGGGATCGTGGATGCGGAAAGCCGGTTGGGGGCCTACCCGCATCAGCTGTCGGGTGGGCAACGGCAACGGGTGATGATCGCGATGGCGCTGGCCAACAAGCCCGATGTGCTGATCGCGGATGAGCCGACCACGGCTTTGGATGTGACCATTCAGGCGCAGATACTGGACCTGCTGAAAGAGCTGAAAGACAGCGAGGGCATGGGCCTGCTGTTCATCACCCATGATCTGGGCATCGTGCGCCGCATTGCCGATCGCGTCTGCGTGATGAAACAGGGCGAGATTGTCGAACACGGCCCCACGCACGAGATTTTTGACAACCCGCAGCACCCCTACACGATCAAGCTTTTGGGGGCGGAGCCATCGGGCCGACCGGACCCGGTTGCCCCCGATGCCGAGGTGATCGCCAGCACCGATCATCTGAAGGTCTGGTTCCCGATCCAGAAGGGGTTCATGCGCAAGACGGTGGATCACGTGAAGGCGGTAAACGACGCGTCGTTGTCGGTGCGCGCGGGGGAAACCCTTGGTATCGTGGGTGAATCCGGGTCGGGCAAGACGACGCTGGCACTGGCGATCATGCGCTTGATCTCCTCTGAAGGGGGGATCAACTTTATGGGGCAGGACGTGCGCAGTTGGTCCACGCGGCAGTTGCGGCGGTTGCGCAAGGATATGCAGATCGTGTTTCAGGATCCGTTCGGCAGCCTGTCGCCGCGGATGACCTGTATGCAGATCATCGCCGAAGGGCTGAGCGTGCATAAGGTGGACCCCGACCGCAATCAGCGCGAACTGGTACGCGATGTGATGATCGAGGTGGGCTTGGACCCGGCCACGATGGACCGCTATCCGCACGAATTTTCCGGCGGGCAACGTCAGCGGATCGCGATTGCGCGGGCGATGGTGCTGCGGCCCAAGCTGCTGGTGCTGGACGAGCCTACCTCGGCGCTGGATATGACCGTGCAGGTGCAGATCGTGGACCTGCTGCGCAATCTGCAGCGCAAATACGGGCTGGCCTATCTGTTCATCAGCCACGACCTGAAAGTCGTGCGCGCGATGTCGCATAAGGTGATGGTGATGAAGCGGGGGGATGTGGTCGAATACGGCGATGTCGATACGCTGTATGACAATCCGCAGTCCGATTATACGCGCACCTTGCTACAGGCGACGACCTGAGCAGGCCAAGCTTAAGAGCTTGGCCCGATCATAAAGCAGTTCACATTGCGGGCGACCAGACGGCGGCAGGCCAGATCGGCTGTCTCGCGGGTCATGCCAAGGAAGTTGGCGTCGAACCCTTGCGGGCGACGCACGACTTTGCGCAGGCTGCCGTCGAGGGTCGAGATTTCGGACAATGCGGTTTTCAGCAACACTTTCTCGGCGGCATAGCGGCTGGGATAGCGGCCCACATTCACGCCCCAGTGACGGCCACCAGATGTCGACACGCGTGTGATGACCTCGGGGGCGGGGGGCGCTTTGGGGGTGACCTGTTTTACCGCGGCGGTTTCAACCAGCGATGCGGCAGCCGAGGGGCGCAGCGTGGGCCGGACCGAGACCGAGGCGAGCAGGGTTTCCGCCTCTGCTGCGGGTTCCGGTGTCGGGGCAGGGGCCTCTGCCACGACGGGCGGCGCGGTTTTCTGCGCCTCTTTCAGCGCGGCGGTGATGTCCGAGTTCAGGATCGGCGAGGTCGCTTGGGGCACCTCTGCGGTGGCAACCACGACCTGAGGCTGGTGGCCCGGACGCAATGTGGGACGTTTGGAGGTGGTGACGGCCCCCACGAGGCGGATGACCTTGCCCGCGGCCCCGTCGGATGCGACGGGCGTATCTTCGACATCGGCGTAAGCGGGTTTGGAGGGTTTTTTCAGCGGCGCGCTGGAGGGGGCGCGGCGGAAGCCCAGATCCATCAGCTCGGCCACTTTAGCGTTCCGCGCGCTGGTGGAGGTGCCGCCGAAGACGGTCACGATAATGCGTTCATTGCCCCGTTCGGCCGAGGCGGTGAGGTTGAAGCCGGCGGCGCGGGTGTAGCCGGTCTTGATCCCGTCGGCACCGGGCACGACACCTGTTATCGGATCGTGGTTGCGCTGTTCGATTCCGTTGTACTCGAGACCCTGCGC
>NZ_DGMH01000038.1:9962-10128 GCF_002388305.1 Sulfitobacter sp. UBA4523 | reverse complement strand
GGCGCTTGACGGGTTTCTGGTGCCCCGCGCTGACGCGCATCAGGGTGAATATGTTGCCCCCCGTGACGACCGGTTGAAATGGCTCACGGGGTTCACCGGATCGGCTGGCTTCTGTGCCGCTTTGCGCGATGTGGCGGGCGTGTTTATCGACGGGCGCTATCGCACG